>NZ_JBLROA010000140.1:0-5065 GCF_047921505.1 Micromonospora sp. SL1-18
CGATCGGCGAGTGGTCGACGCCCAGCTCGCCGACCCCGCCCCTCAGTGCTCAGCATCAGGACAAAATGGGTGGCCTCGCCAGCCCGTTCCGCCCTACCTTTTAACTAGATCTCCTTCTCCGACGCACTCACGAGAGGACTTCACCCCGCGTGACGCCGCCTGCTTCTTAGACCTGACACCTTGTCCGTGCATTGGTCGCCGACGTCGCCGTCGGTTCCTTTCCCATGCCTTCCGTCAGGTCTTTGGAGAGATCATGTCTACGCGTCCTCATATCGTGCTGCCCTGGACCGTTGGGCGCACGCGGCTTCCCCTGCTCGCATTCGGCTGCGCCCACTGCGATTCCGACCTCGCCAGCATCGGCGACGGGAAGTTCCGCGTCATTGCCAACGGCAAACTCCTCAACATCTGGCCCCTGGTCGCCTGCGTTTCCTGCGACCGCACCAGCAAAATCACCGTTCACGATCGCGTCCCGGTCCGGCACCTGGATCCGATCCTTCTGAAGGCCTACTCCGGCAACTCCTCCCGCCGTTGGCCTGAGCCGGGGCGAGAGGCAAGGTGGCCTTGCCTCGGACTGCATCATGCGGTCCGCGCGCGGTCGCTCATGACGCGCGAACGAAGGTCAGGGCCGGCCCGATACCGGCGACGAAGGTGAACGCCCGGGGTGCATACGTCCGGACGTGCCGATGAGCGAGCACGTCGTTCCGCCCGCCCCGCCGAGAAAACCCATTGCGAGTGGCCGGCACCGGATGTCTGGTTGATCGGCCACCAATCACAGGAGGGAACATGACGCCCATGTCGCTGCCCACCCCCACGCTGCACACCACTCGCCTTAGACTGCGTCCTTTCGACGACGCGGATGCAAACGACCTCTTCGCGCTGCACAGCAACGCCTACGTGCTGCGCTACTGGGACGCGCCACCGTGGAGCGAACGCGTGCGCTCTGAGCGGTTCATCACGGCTTGCCAGCAGATGGCAGAGAGGGGCACCGGGGCGCGGCTGGCCGTGGATCGTGACTCCGACGGGGCGTTCATCGGCTGGTGCAGCCTGAACCGGTGGAATCCGGACTACCGCAGCGCGTCGCTGGGCTACTGCTTCGACGATGCAGCGTGGGGCCACGGCTACGCGACGGAGGCCGCGCGCGCTTTGCTGCGGTGGGCATTCGACACGCTGGACCTGAATCGCGTCCAGGCTGAGACCGATACACGCAACGTGGCATCTTCCCGCGTGCTGGAGAAGCTCGGGTTCGTGCGTGAAGGGACGTTGCGGGAAGACTGCATCGTGAACGGCGAGGTCTCTGACTCGTGGGTCTACGGGCTGATCAGGCGAGAGTGGCGGCCGTCGTCCGAGCCGGCGCCCGCCCGCTGAGTCCTCTCTCCCTCGCGCGACGTCGCCCGGCATCCGGGTGCTTCGCATCGCTGCGCCGAGGGGCCGGCACCGTGCACTCTCATAGCCGCGTTGAGGTAGGCACACAACCGCGGCTACTTCGCTGTCGACGGCGCCTTCATTGTTAGCCGGCTGGCCGTACGGTCACCGCGAACCGGGCCGGTGCCACGGGGAGCCGGTACCGTTCGGCCACCTCCGGGCCGCACGAGCCGCTGCCCAGTCCGGTCTGCCCGAGGTCGAGGTTCAGGTGGATCCGGTCGCCGGGGACCAGGTCCGTGGTGTGCCGGGCCGCGTCGAGCTGTTCGCTGGTCCAGCGCCGCGCGGTGAAGTCGACAACCGGGTGCCCAGTGACCAGCAGACCCGTGCCGGACCGGTCGGTGAGCCGCAGCCAGCGCGCGTCGACCCGGTTCCCGTTCTCCTGCGGGTACACGTACGGCGTCTGCAGCTCGTCGACCGTCGCCGACCAGCGGCCGACCCGGGCGGCGCAGCGGGAGTCGGGGTACGCCTCGCCCGGTCCCGGCCCGTACCAGTCCACGGTGTCCAGGTCGGCCGGTACCGCCATGCGCAGCCCGAGGCGGGGCAGCGGCACGGGCGGCCAGTCGCCGTCCGGGGCCACCGCGACCTGCAGGCCGACCGCGTCGGCGTCGGCGGTCCACCGGTATGTCACCAGCAGGCCGACCTGCTGCTGGGCCGCCGCGACCCGGGTACGTACCACCACCGCGTCGTCGGCGTAGGTCAACGCCACCAGCCGGTGGTGCATCCGGTGCAGGCCCAGCTCGCGCCACTGCTCGGCGAAGCGGACACCGCGTCGCGAGCCGCAGTCGTTGTCGGTGACCGCCCGCCACACGTCCAGCCTCGGCCCGTCGACCGGCAGCCCGAACAGCTCGACCAGCGTGCCGCGCGCCGGGTCGAACACCGCCGGTCCGAGCATGACCCCGCCGCCGCCGCCGCCGCCGCCGACCGTGCCGCGGTCCGTGCCGGGGCCGCCGCCCGTACCGTGACGCGGGCGCGAACCACTCGGCCAGGCGTCGCTCGGCAGCGGTGCCGGCCGGACCGGCAGCTGGCCCCAGGCGACCACGTGCCCGGCCTGCGCCCACGGCCAGTCTCCGACCAGCACCGCGCGCACGGTCAGCCAGGTCTCGCCGCTGGTCCGCGGCAGCTGCGGTAGGTCGAGGTCGGCGTGCCCGCCGGGCGGTAGCTGCGGCACCGGCAGCTCGCCGTCGGCGACGGCGTGGCCCTCCTCTTCCAGCACCCAGGTGAAGCGCAGGTGGTCCAGTTCCCGGTGGTCGTACCGGTTGGTGACCCGCAGTGTGCCGCTGCCGTCCGGGCCGGCCTCGATCCGGACCGGCTCGACGACCTTGGCGAACTCGGTCAGCCCGGGTGAGGGCGTACGGTCCGGGAAGACCAGCCCGTCGACGACGAAGTTGCCGTCGTGCAGTTCCTCGCCGAAGTCGCCGCCGTAGGCGAAGAACTCCCGACCGTCCGAGGTGCGCTGCCGGATGCCGTGGTCGAGCCACTCCCAGACGAAGCCGCCCTGGCAGCGCTCGTACTGCTCGAACACCCGCTGGTAGTCGGCGAGCCCGCCCGGGCCGTTGCCCATGGCGTGCGCGTACTCGCACAGGATCAGGGGCATGGCCCGGCGCCGCGCGTCCAGGCCCGGGTCGCTGGTCGGCGCCTCCTCCCGGCGGCCGATCCGGGCGACCTCGTCGACCGGCGGGTACATCAGGCTGTACACGTCGGTCCACCGGCAGTCCCGGTCGCCCTCGTAGTGCAGCGGCCGGTCCGGGTCGCGCTCGCGGGCGTACTGCGCCATAGCGCCGTGGTTGGTACCGACGCCGGCCTCGTTGCCCAGCGACCACATCACCACGCACGGGTGGTTCTTGTCCCGCTCGACCATGCGGCGCATCCGGTCGACCAGCGCGTCGCGCCAGGCCGGGTCGTCGCACGGGTTGCCCCGCCAGTCGAACCACTGGAAGCCGTGCGTCTCCAGGTCGCACTCGTCGACTACCCAAAACCCCATCTCGTCGCAGAGGTCGAGCAGCAGCGGGTGCGGCGGGTAGTGGCTGGTCCGGATGGCGTTGACGTTGTGCCGCTTCATCAGCTCCAGTTCGGCGCGCACCGTCTCCGGCGGCACCACCCGGCCCAGGTCGGGGTGGAACTCGTGCCGGTTCACCCCGCGGAACTGGATGCGCTGGCCGTTGGCGGTCAGCACGCCGTCCACGATCGCCACCGTCCGGAACCCGATCCGGACACGGACGCGTTCCGTCGCCGTGGCGACCACGGCGTCGTACAGGTCCGGGGTCTCCGGGGTCCACGGGCGCACGCCGCCGAGCACGTGCTCGGTGTTCACCGCCGCGTCGACCAGGCCCAGGTCGGGCACGGTCAGCGTGGCGTCGGCGGTGGTGTCCACCCGTAGCGTGCCGGTGCCGATGCGGTGGTCGTAGCCGGCGTGCACGAACAGGTCCGGTACCCCGCCGGCCGGGCGGGCCAGCAGGGTCACCTCGCGGAAGATCCCGGGCAGCCACCACATGTCCTGGTCCTCGAGGTAGCTGCCGGACGACCACTGGTGCACGCGTACCGCGAGGACGTTCTCCGCGCCCGGGCGCAGTACGCCGGTCACGTCGAACTCGGCCGGCAGCCGGCTGCCCCGGGTCACGCCCAGCTCGTGGCCGTTGAGCCAGACCCGGGCGCACGAGTCCACCCCGTCGAAGCGCAGCACGGCCGGTACGTTGGCCCAGTTCGCCGGCACGGTGAACCGCCGCCGGTGGTCGCCGGTCGGGTTGTCGGTCGGCACGTGCGGCGGCTCGACCGGGAACGGGTACACCACGTTCGTGTATGCCGGTCGCCCGTGCCCATGCATCGGCCAGCTCGACGGTACCGGCAGGTCGAGCCAGCCGGAGTCGTCGAAGTCCGGGGCCCAGCAGCCGTCGGGTGCCCCGGCGACGGTGTCGGACAGGTGGAACCGCCAGGTGCCGGTCAGGTCGATGCAGGGTGCGTCGGAGCGGAACCAGGCCCGGGCCGGTAGCGCTCCGTGGCCGGGTCCGGGGTCCTCGTAGTACGGCAGCGTCACGTCGTGTCCTCGCCTCGCGTCTCGCCTCCGGACATGATCTTGGATAATCGTTTCACTCCAGCTCAGGAGGGTCAACCTTCGACCTGGCGCACGGGGTCGGCGCGACGCCGGTGACTTGTCACCCCTCGTCCGGCCGGTATCGCTTCGAGCCGGAACCGGCCCGGCGGCAGGCCCGTGTACCCGTGGAACAGCCGGCCGAAGTACTCCCGGCGCATAGCCCACCCGCCGGTCCACCGCCGCGATCGGCAGGCCCATGCCGGCCAGCCGGTCCTTGGCCCGGCTCAGCCGGGCCCGGACCGGGAACTCCTTCGGGCCGCAGCCGGCCGACCGGCGCACCTGCGCGCGCAGCGCCGCCGTAGTGGTACCCAGCCAGCGGGCGTGCTCCGCTACGCTCAACGGCAGGTGCGCGTCGCGGCGCAGCACGGCCAACAGGGCCGCCGCCGCTCGTCGGCACCGCTGCACCAGGCTGCCGCGATCCGGGCGAACGACCGGCGTGCCGGTGCCGCGTCGGGCAGCGGCGCCGTCCTTCGGACGGTGTGATGTCGAGAACTGGTGACTGGCTCCGTCCCTGTGGTGAACGTGACCAGAATGGGTCGCACCAGCACCGAGGAG
>NZ_JBLROA010000141.1:0-4783 GCF_047921505.1 Micromonospora sp. SL1-18
CCGGGTCGAGGTGCCAGGATGGGCCGGGACGGCTCACCACAGGAGGTCATGTGTTCATCGTCGCCGGCACCCTCTACGTCGACCCGGCCGAGCGGGACGCCTACCTGGCCTGCTGCATGGAGGCTGTGCGGGCGGCCCGCTCGGCGCCGGGCTGCGTCGATTTCGCGATGAGCGCGGACCTGATCGAGCCGGGCCGGATCAACGTGTACGAGCGCTGGGAGTCCGACGAGCAGCTGCTCGCCTTCCGCGGGTCCGGCCCGGCCGAGGAGCAGGCGACGAAGATCCTCGGCGCGGAGGTGCACAAGTTCCGCATCCACAGTGTCGAGGCGCCCTAACGCGGTCAGCGGAGCCGCGAGCAGACCGCGATACGGCCACGTGGCCTTAAAGGTGAGGCCGATCAGACGTCGTTGGTTCGCAGCGTCTGACCGGAAAATGAACCCGGCCACGCTCGGGTCTTGTGCAGGGGACGGTGACCACGGCGACACCAACCTCGGCGGCGAGATGCCGCATCCGGTCGACGATCTTTCCGCGGACCTGCTGGGACAGGCGCGTGTTCAGGCTACGGCCCATACCCTTGGCTTCCATCGACCCCAGATCTTCCACATAGATCACGGTCGCGGCGGCGGCGATCGCCTGATCCACCGCCCACCGGGCGGCAGCCCACGCGAGCGCGTCATTCAAATTCGCACGGCGGGCGGACACATGCTGGATCTCGTCGCTCAGGACCGCGTGTTTGCCGGCGAGGTCGTGCTGCTGGTCACCGGCAGTGAGCCGCTGGTAGTGGTCGGCCTTGGCGTGCAGCCGCTCGGACAGACGGCGCAGCCGGTGCTGCTTGGCCAGGACACCCGCGGCCCGGAACTGGCCACCAGCCCCCAACGCGGTGATCCGACCATCGGCCTGTAGTCGTAGGGCTCCGGCGCTGAGGAGGGTGTTCAGGCCCCAGTCCACGCCGACCGCCACCGTGTGGCCGGTGCGCTTCGCCTTCGGCACCGTGTGCGTGTACGCGACATCGGCGCGCACCTGCCGGCCGGTGACGCGCAGGGTGGGCAGGTGCAGCACCGCCGAGACGGGCACCATAGGCGGCAGACTGATCGGACAGGCCACCCACGTCCAATCCCCGTAGGCGTGCGGATCCACACGGGTAGGCAACTGCAAACGCAGCATCACCCTGCCCGGGTCGGTGTCGCCGCGCTCGATCGTGGCCTGCTGCCGGTCACATGCGGCCAGCAGCAACATCCGCGGAACCCTCGGGGCGCCTTCAAGCTCGAACACATCCACCGGCAGACGACCATTGGCGTTGAGAAACGTGACAGCCTGCCGGGTACGGCCCTTGATGACACTGGACGGCAGGCCCTCCCCGCCGGGGATCGCCGTGCGCACCTGCTCCCACTCCTGAGAGGTGCGTTTACGCGGATCGGCTGGCCAGGTCGCCAGGACCCCGGCTGTCAGGTCAGCACGCCACTTCACCGAACGCAGAACACGCCCCGCCTGCTCCTGAGCCATCCGCACGATCCGCTCATTGACCCTCACACCCTCCGCGCCCGTGACAGCCCAGCCCAGCCGGCGTAACGCCATCCACGCATTCGAGGGCAACCTCCGACCACCCGCGTCCTGCCCGGAGGCGAGCACCTCCACGTCGTCGGATAGGGGGTGCCGTTTTCCGGCACCCCCCTCCTCAGAACCGTGCTTGCCACTCGTCGCGGCACACGGCTCAAGCAGCCCGCGTGGGCGGGCAGGCTCCTGCTTGGCTGGTCCGGGCTGGGTTCTGCGTCCTGTTGTGTCGCCGGGCGCAGTGGGCGTGTACCAGGCGGTGTGTTGTCCGGCCGCTGTTGTGCTCGGTGATGGCCTGGTGGGTCATCGCTTTGCGGACGGCCGCGTACCAGGTCTCCCACTGGCTGGGGGAGTCGGGTATGTGGTCGGTGTACAGCAGCGGTTCCCGGCACAGGGGGCAGAGTCCGTGTTGGGAGCGCAGGGCGCGTTGCCAGGACTCTGCCAATTGTGGGGGCTTGCGCTTGCGTCGCCGGTCGGCCCAGTACTGGGCCAGGGCAGGGTCGTCGGGTGAGTTCCTGCCGGTGACCGGAGCGTGCCGGACGATCTTCGTCTGGGCGTACTGGTGGAGGTAGGCGCCGGTGTCCCGGTCGCCGAAGACCCACCGGTTGCGCCTGGTCGGGTTGAACGGGCCGAAGTAGCGGGCAGCAACCCACTTTCGGCTTTTGCGGGGGTGCCTGCGGCGGGCCCACTTGTAGAGGTGCTGCCACAGGTGCTTGTCCAGGCTCTGGTAGGCCTTCTTGGACGCCCCGGGCCGGAAATAGTTCGCCTGGCCTCGGATGATCGGGTTCATCTTGATGATCACCTCGGCGGGGCTGGCACCGCGCAGGGTGCGCAGTTCCTCGGCGATCCTGCGCCGGATCTTCTTGAGCGCGTCGCGGCTGGGTCTGGTGAGGGCCTTCGTGCCACTGCCGACGCGGTAGCGGCGGATGTTGAAGGACAGGAAGTCGAACCCGTCGTCGATGCGGCCGATTCGTGTCTTTTCCTTGTTGAGGGAAAGACCCCGTTCCGTCAACCAGTGGCCGATCCTCGCCTGCACCGTTTCGGCCTGTTCGCGGCTGTGGCATAAAACCACGAAATCGTCCGCGTAGGTGATAACGGTTGGGCATCCGGCTTTCACGTAGCCGCGGGAGTCGTACCGGACTCCGGCGGCTTCTTCCATTCCTTGCAGCGCGATGTTCAATAGCAGCGGTGAAATTCCTCCGCCTTGAGGGGTTCCCTCGTCGGTCGGAGAGTACCGGCCCCGATCGACCACTCCTGCTTTCAGCCAGCCGCGGATCTGCTCCCTGGCGGGGAACGTCCCGATCCGTTCGAGCAGAAAGTTGTGGTCGATTCTGTCGAATGCGGATTTCAGGTCCGCGTCGAGCACCCAGTCTCGTTTCGCGTCTTTGACGGCGATAGCTCGGTGGATCATCTCGATCGCGTCGTGGCATCCGCGGCCCGGCCGGAACCCGTACTGCTTGCGGTCCAACCGGGCTTCCCACTCCGGCTCCAACGCGTTACGCACCCGTTCCTGTTGGGCGCGGTCAGCGATGGTTGGAATGCCGAGTGGGCGTTTCCCGCCTTTCTTGGGTATGTACACCCGCCGCACCGGTAATGCGTGCCCCGGGCCGGTCCTGCCGTGCAGCAGCATCGCCAGATCGGCCCGAGCTTGGGAGGTCATCGCGACCTTCCTGTCCACGCCTGCGGTGAGGCGGCCGGAGTTGTGCTGACTTACCCGCCGCACGCTGACCAGCGTGTTCGCTCGGCTGCGCAGCATCAGTTTCTGCAGGTTGCATACCTGTTTCCGGTCGCCTGCCTGCGCCGCCTTGAAGATCCGTTGCCCTAGTCGCTGTACCCGCGCCTCCTGTTCCCGCCAAGCGATGGCGTCCCAGTCGATCGGGTCCTCCGGTCCGTTCACCGCGCCGCCGGCCGCATCGATCGCCGCGATGTCGACCACCACGGTCGTCGCGTCCCGCGACAAGGCGCCTAACTTGTCCATGTGGTTCCAGCGTTTCCTTGGCTCTGATTCGTCAAAGGGCCACCCGGCTCACGTCAGCTCCCTTTCGGGCCCAGACACCCTCGTCTGGTATGCGGCCAGTTATACAAAGGCGACCGTATAGAGGGTCCGGTCATCTGCCTTCGCTTTCCTGCTGCCTTTCGGCTACCGCCATTCGCTTCTTGGCCGTCCTGTACCCGCCACGGATCTCCGCTTCCCTCACGGTCGGCCTATCGGCGGATGGTCTGATCCGCCGAACCCTGACGGGGTTTCCATGTTCCGCACTGGTGAGATACGACCGGTGTCGGGCGTCTCCTGTACCCCGGGACCGTGGTGCTCTCATGGCCGACAGCGAGACTTCAGCCACCACTGCCGTGTTTCAACGGCGGGTCCTGTCCTTCGCTTTTGCATTCCATCTTCCGAAGTTCTGGATAACGAGGCTTACAGAGATTCACGAAGTTCGCCCTTCCGGTCTTCCCCTTGCCGGTAACCAACGGATGGAGCATCGGTCCTTGGGCTTCCTCCCGGGCTTCACACCCCGCCGTTACCAGCGACGCATGCCAGGAGCGGGGACGAGCGCTGAGCACTCGCTCGGAGCTACCCGTCGATAATCGACCCCCCATTTCGTCTAGCTCACTCACACAGTGCGACTTCATGTCGCACCACGCTGTTCCAGTGCTCGCCGCGCCGACCATGCCCGCCACCAGATCAGCACACCAGCCCACCCGCTCCGCCACCACCGCCTGGCACAGCACCTCACCAGACCCGCCGACCAGGGCGGCCCAGCCGGTCCGAACCGGATCCTGCAGACCTTCGCCGCGCGGCAGGCCGCCCAGCGGGCCGGGCGACCGGAGCCGGCGATTCGGCGTGTGCAGCTGCGCAGACCGGAGGACGCCGAGGCGGAGCTGGAGGCTGCTCGCGCCGCTCGAGCCGGAGCGCCCCCACGGGGTCACTGGGTTCGCGGCCACTGGAAGCAGCAGTGGCATGCCAGCCTGGGGGAGCACCGCACCATCTGGATCAGCGGCTATCCCCGCGGTGGCTTCTCCGCCGGCGTGGTGCCGGGGCAGAAAGCTCTCGTCGTGTCCGAGCGGCCCGTCCCGACCAGGCCGGAGGAGGCGCCGAGCGCATTGCAGGCATCTCACGGCGGCTGCATGCGGCGCAGGCGGCGACAGTGTTACGCCAGGTGTGGCCGCCGCTGCACACCAAGGATCGTGTGCAGCTCCTCAATCCCACAGGTGTGGCTGAACCTCGTCACGG
>NZ_JBLROA010000142.1:0-4471 GCF_047921505.1 Micromonospora sp. SL1-18
GCGTGAGGGTCAAGCGTCTCTGGCCAGCTATGCGATCCTGAGTCGGATTGGGTTTCCGGGATCGTTGGCCCGGAACTGGCCACCAGCCCCCAACGCGGTGATCCGGCCGTCATCTTCAAGTCGTAGGGCCCCGGCGCTGAGGAGAGTGTTCAGGCCCCAGTCCACGCCGAACGCGACCGTGTGACCGGCGCTCCGGGCTTTCGGCACCGGGTGGCTGTACGCGACGTCGGCGCGCACCCTGCCGCCGGTCACGCGGAGGGTGGGTAGGTGCAGCACGCGGGCGGGCGGCCGGGTAGAGCCAGAGCGGACAGACCGGTAGGGTTGCCGCACATCGGTGTGGGCCAGTAGCGTTCGCCCAGTTGGTCCTGTTTGGCTCCCCCCTCGATTGGATTAGAAGTTGGCGCATTCAAAGGCCGACCGTGCGGGTAAGCAGCCTGATTCGGAAAGTCGCGATCAGTCGACGGTGTCGGGCCGGCGCCGTGGTCGGCAGAAGTCCATCAGACGGCACGTCATTCGGCTGGTACTTATCCCCAGTATCGTCGTCATGATGCTCTGGCTCGTGGCATCCGGGTACCTCGTATTTCAAGGTTTTTATACAAGGGCGGTCGCCGTCTCGGTCCGGAGCGTGTCGATCCCGGCAGTGGCCGCGTTGACCTCGATCCAGCAAGAGCGGCGGCTGAGCATCTCCTACCTGGCGCAGCCGTCAGGTGATTTGCGGAAACTGGTCGACCAGCGGAAACTGGCCGACGAGCGGCTGTCCACGATGCGCGCCGCAACCGATTCCGCCCTGGCCAACGCCCCAGAGTCGATTGTGCTCCGTTGGCAGGCGCTGGCGGGATTCCTGGACCAGCTTCCAAGCCAGCGCAGCACGATCGACTCGCGATCGACCAACCAGCAAGACGTCTACGAGTTCTACAACGGTCTGCTCGACGCTGCAACCACCCTCTTTGACACCCAAGCCCGGGTCGTACCCGACGTGACGTCGACCCAGGGCGGGATCGCGGCTGTCGAGGCGTTCCGGGCCACCGACCTGATGTCCCGGGCGGGGTCGAGAATCGACGGCGCGCTCGCATCCCGGACGTTCGGTCAGCAGGTCCACCTCGAGTTCGTGAACCTGGTGGGCGCGTACCACGCCAGTCTGACCAACATTGCGCCGCACCTGCAACCAGACGCGCGCATGCGCTACGAGACCCTCACCGCCAGTGATCCCTGGCGGGAGCTGGTCGCTGCGGAGAATGCGATCATCACCGCCGGCGCGCGGCAGAACGGCATTCCGCGTGGGCTATCCGTTACCCAGGCCCGCTGGGAGACGCTGACCCGACAGGTTTCGGACAAGCTGATTGATCTGACCGTAACGCAGGCCGACATTGTGTCTGCCCAGGCCCTGCAGACCGGTAACAACCAACTGCTGACCGCGTCGCTTGCAAGCCTGATCGCGCTGTCCATCGCGGCCGCCGCGATCCTGTGGGCGCTTCGGCAGTCGCGGGAAATCCCGGTCCGGCTGGCGAAGCTGGGCGAGGACGCCGCAGCCGTGGTGGACCAGCGACTGCCGGCGATGATGGAGCGGTTGCGCCGGCGCGAGAAGGTCGATCTCGCGATGGAGTTTCCGTTCCAGGACTACGGGAGCGACGAGATCGGCCAGATGGCCGGGGTCATTAACCGGTCGCTGCAGGCTGCGGCGGCTGCGGCGATCGACGAGGCCAAGACCCGGGCGGCCGGTATGGCAATGCTGATGGGTGTTGCGCGCCGTCCGCAGCGGCCGCTTCAACACGGTATGAAGGTCATCGAGGGCCTGCAAAACCGCACCGGCGACGAGCAACTGCTGGCGGAGCTGTTCGACGTCAATCATCAGTTTGCGCAGACCCGGCGGTTCCTGGAAAACCTCCTGATCTTGGCGGGTGGTCAGATCGGCCGTCGATTCCAGAATCCGGTGCCCGTGCGAAGGGTGCTGCTGGCGGCATTCGCGGAGACGCAGAACTACCAGCGCATCGTGCTACGCAGCGCGCCCGACGTGGCGATCGTCGGTCAGGCGGTGGCCGGCACGATCCACCTGCTGTCTGAGCTGCTGGACAACGCGCTCGCGTTCTCCCCTCCGGCCGCCACTGTCTCGGTGACCTGCACCCAGGCCGCACACGGCGTCGCCGTGGAGATCGAGGACGCCGGAGTCGGCCTGCGGCCGGACGTCATGGAGCACGCGAACGAGCTGCTGGCCACAGCGCCTACGCCGGACGTCACGGCCCTGAAGGATGGCGCGCAGGTTGGTCTGTACGTGGTCGCGGAGCTGGCCAACCGCAACGGCATCCAGGTGACTCTGCGCACCTCGGCGTACGACGGAGTGCTGGCGATCGTCCTGCTGCCGGATCGCGTAATCGCCGGCGATGCGGCAGCCGAGCGCCCGGAGTCCGGCGGCCAGCCGCCGGTGACGCCCAGCCCCGTTCAGCAGCCGGGCGGCGGCGCCATGCATCACGAGATGCGCCCAGCCGCCGCGTTGCCAGCCGCTGCGATCGCGACGCTGCCAAACGGTGCGGCCCCGGCGGCATCCGGTTCCTACTCCGGCGAGGTCCGGGTGTCCGAACGCACGGGCAGCATGATGGGCGACCATCAGACGACCGGCCGGGCGGCCATTCCTCGGCAACCAGAATCGTCCGTTGCAGGCGCCTTTGGCGGCGGCCCGCCCAGCTCGCAGGCCGCTGCCAGGCCGCCGTTGCCCCACCGGCAACCTCAACAGCATCTGGCGCCTGAGCTGCGCGACGACCTGTCCTCCACCGGTACCACGGCGGCGGCGGTCTCCGTGCGGTCGCCCGAGGACGCTCGGGACCGGCTCAGTCGCTACCAACAGGCGTGGGCGGCCGGTAAGGCAGCGGGCATCCCCGACTCGACCAAAGATAACCAAGGCAGGAAAGCGTGACCAACTCGACATCACAGAATGACCTGGCCTGGATGTTGGACGATCTGGTAAGGGTTCCCAGCGTCGTCTACGCCGTAGTGCTGTCCACTGACGGGCTGGTCATCCAGAAATCCACGACGCTGCCGGCGGATGCTGCAGATGTGCTGGCCGCTGGCGCCTCCTCGCTACATAGCGTCGCTGCGGGCATGGGCCGCCGCTTCGACGGCGGGGTGGTGCAACAGGTCATCATCGAATTTACCGGCCAGACCATGTTCATCGCCGCCGCGGGGATGAACGCCCGCCTGGCCGTTCTCTGCGAGCAAAGCGTCGATATGGGCACGGTCGCCTACGAGATGAGCCGCCTTGTGACCCGCCTCGGCGAGTACCTTGGCGCCGAGGCTAGGGCGAACCTGTGATGTCCAACGCTCAATTTGGCAAGCGCCATGACTGACACGTGGTTCGGCGGCGACGAGGCGGAGTCCGCAGGGCTTGTTCCGCTCTACATCCTCGTTAACGGGCGGACGAGTCCGCGCAACACCAATCTGGACCTGGCAACCCAGGTGGTCGCCCTGTCGGCCAACACCTCAGCGTTGGAGCCGGAATACCGGGAGATCGTTGCCCGGTGCACAAACTGGATGTCGATTGCTGAGATCGCTGCCTACCTGGACCGCCCGCTCACCATCACCAAGGTGATGGTGGATGTGCTGGTCGAACAGCGGTTCCTCGGGATCGGCATGCCGGCACAGCAACAGGTCGCCGACCGTCAACTGCTCGAGACAGTGCTCGCCGGCCTTCAACGACTCTAACCACAGGGGCTGATAAACGTGGATCGCAAGTCGGTCAAGATCGTTGTGGCGGGCGGTTTCGGCACCGGCAAGACCACCTTGGTCGGATCGGTCAGCGAAATCTCGCCGTTGACCACGGAGGAGGTGCTGACAGAGGCCAGCGTCGGCGTCGATGATGTCGCCGGTGTCGAGGCAAAGACGACCACGACGGTTGCCCTCGACTTCGGACGTATCACCATCTCACCCGATGTCGTGCTCTACCTGTTTGGCACGCCGGGGCAGGACCGATTCTGGTTCATGTGGGACGAGCTCGCGCAGGGCGCCATCGGCGCGATCGTGCTGGTGGACACCAGGAGGCTGGACACCAGCTTCCCCGCCATCGACTACTTCGAGCGGCGCAAAATCCCCTTCGTTGCCGCCGTCAACCGGTTCCACGGTGAGTGCCTCTATACTGAGGCGGAGGTTCGGTCGGCGCTGGAGCTGCAGTCAAACGTACCGCTGCTGTGGTGCGACGCCAGAGATCGCACGTCCAGCAAGGACACCCTGATCCAGCTGGTCCAGCACGCCATGTCCCGCCTGCGGGCCACTGCGGCAAGCAGCGGCCTTCAACGGTAGCCCCTAATCGGGATGCCGGAACATCCGGTACTAATGAGGGGCCGATGGCCCTGATTCCCTGGGCTGGTGACCAGAACGTGTTTGTGGGTCACCAGCCCACGGGAGGCCGAGAAGGTTCTCTGATCGCATTCGTTCCTTGCGGTGGATCCTGTACCGATTCTGCTTCCTACTAGTTGCTCGTTGT
>NZ_JBLROA010000143.1:0-3753 GCF_047921505.1 Micromonospora sp. SL1-18
CCGGCGGGCGGACGCCCTGGCGGCCGGGCAGGAGCCCTTTCCCTGATTACCTCTGCTGTACGAGGCCGTCGCTCTTGCTGGCGGAGGGTGCCGCTAACCGGCCATGACATCCGGTGGATCGTAAACGTGGCTTGGCAACCGGTAATGAGAGCGCTGATGCGAGATCTCGACGGCTAGGCCTACATCCTCACATGCCGCGAAGCGCTTGTTGCGTTCGGTAACCGGCCCCCTGGCTAACTCGCGTCCGGACGTGCCGAATTGAGTGCGCCTATCCGTCGTACCCCGGCGGTAGCGTCGGACCATGGCTGGATCGGAAGACGTTCCGCCACTGGTCGAGGATCGGTTGCGGGCAGTGTGTCTGGGGCTACCCGGCGCCTATGAGGAGCTGGCCTGGACCGGCATCCGCTGGCGCGTGCGCGGCCGCACGTTCGCCCATGCCTGCACGGTCGAGGCTGATAACCGGACCTCCCACGCGCGGGTCTTCGCGTCTGACGGCCCTGTCTGTGTGGTGACGTTCCGGGCGCCCGCCGACGAGGTCGGTGGGCTCGTCGGCTCCGGCTTGCCGTTCTACTGGCCTGGATGGGGCGATAACGTCGTCGGGATGGTCCTGGATGCGCACACCGACTGGACCGAGGTTGCGGAGTTGCTCACCGAGAGCTTCCGCGTACAGGCGCCCAAGAGGCTGGCTCGCCTCGTCGAGCGGCCGCCCGACCACCCGGCCAACGAAACGTGACTCCGCTCCGATGACAGGCGACGGGCGACAGGCGACAGGCGACCCGCCAGACCTGGCATCATTCCCTGGCTGGATGATGCGATCCTGGGAGGCCGTCGATGAAAGACCCCACAACGGAAGGGTACGAAGTCAGCGCCGACGAGATCGACGGCATGACACGCAACCTCTGCGCGTATGCGCTGGGCGAACCGCACCCGTTGGACCGGTACCTCGACCTCACCCATCAGCAGGTTCTCTTCGACGGTATAGCCGACGCCCTGCGCAAGGAACGCGGCAAGGCGCTCGCGGCCCTGCTCATCGCTGGCGCGACCGCCGAAGAGATCGTCGAACGGACGAACCTGACGAAGGCCCTGGACGTCAAGAAACTCGTCAAGGTGGCCGGGGAAGCCGAACACGTCAAGCAGGCGTTGAGGGCCGCCGCCAACGCCGAGCGGAAAGCAGCCGCCGAAGCGAAGAAACGGGACGCCACTGCCGCCGCTGAAGCGAGGCGGTCTGCTGCTGCGGCGGCCGCGGCTGAACGGAAAGCAGCCGCGGAGGCCAAGCGTCAGGAAGCCGCCGCTGCTGCGGCTGGGGCGCGAAGGGAGGCGGATGCGGCGACGAAGGCCTCGAAGCCGGGAAAGAAGCGCGCCGCCTTCCCGGAGATCCCTCCCGGTACGCGACGCGTCCTGACCGCCGACGAACTCAAGGCACTAGCGGAGGTGCCCGCTCAGCCGAAGAAGAAGCGGCGGGCGTCCGCCAGCGCTGCGTAAATGTCGCCGGCACCTGTGTCGCCCCGTTGACCGGAATATGACCATTCGGTCGGAGTCCTCTTCAGCCCCGCGTTCGGATGGCGCTCGTCGGGACACACTCAACTGCCGAGAACAGTGCGCTACCTTCCGGCGGTGAGGTGGCGGTCTTCAGCCGCTGTCCTCCACAGTGATGCGGACAGGCTGGCCTGCCTGCATCGGCGCCGGTGCGGTGCCGGTGCCTGACCGTACGTTTCAGGGCGACGCCGGCGGCGGTGTCGAGGTGGCCGGTGTCGAGACCTCTTGTGAGGGCCTGATCTGCGGCGCCCACGGGCGCAGGGCGATCTCGGTGGCCTTCTGCAATGACTCGCGGATCGCAGCCGGGTTGGCTCGGCGCTCCGGGTCCTCCATCAGCGTTGTCAGGGCGCCGGTAGCCGCGCCGACGAAGGCGCCGACCAGAGCGGCGGCGCTCACCTCGCCCAAGCGGTCGGGGTAGGCCGCGGCCAGGTGCCGGGCAATCTTGCGCTGGCTCTCCCACTGCAGTTGTAGGGCACGGCCGCGGACCGCGGGCACCTCCATGGTCAACCGGATCCTCAGTGCGGCGAGCGGGCCGGTCATGTCCTCGCTCTCGTCGTTCGCCTCACGGAGCGCGCGCAGCAGGACTTCGGCCAGCTCCTCGTCCGGCGACCGGCGGGCGATCGCGTCGACCGCGACGCGCACCCAGCGGTCGGTCTCCGGGAAGAGCAAATCCTCTTTGCTCGGGAAGTAGCTGAAGAAGGTGCGGGTGCCGATTTCGGCGGCGGCCGCGATGTCGGCGATCGTGGTCGCCTCGTAGCCCTTCCGCTCGATCAGGTCGATGGCGGCGTCGACCAGCGCCTGCCGGGTGCGGGCCCGCTTGCGGTCGCGAAGTGACATGGGGACAGTTTACTGCACCGACTGCCAGTCGGCATTCGTTGCAATGCTGCATTGAGTGCGTCTACCCTCGGCTCATGCGGACAGTGCTCATCTCCGGAGCCGGCGTGGCCGGCCCGACCCTCGCATACTGGCTGGCCCGCGCGGGGTTCCGACCCACGGTCGTCGAGCGCGCGAACGGGCAGCGATCCAGTGGCAACCCTGTCGACGTGCGCGGACCGGCCCTTCCGGTGGTCGAGCAGATGGGCCTGGTCGACGCCCTGCGCGCGGCGGCCACCCAGGCGACCGGCATGCGGTTCGTCGACTCGTCGGGCCGTCTGAGCCGCCGGATGTCGATGCCCGCCACGCGCAGCCCGGCCGGCACACCTGAGGTCGAGGTGCCGCGCGCCGATCTCGCCCGGATTCTGTACCAGGCGGCCCGCGACGACGCCGAGTTCGTCTACGACGACACCGTCACCCGGCTCGACCAGGACCCCGGCGGGGTGGACGTCACCTTTGAGCGTGGCCCGGCCCGCCGGTTCGACCTGGTCGTCGGGGCGGACGGGCTGCACTCGGCGGTGCGCCGGCTCGCCTTCGGCCCGGAGGGCGACTTCGTGCGCAACCTCGGCGTCTACGTGGCCACCACACCGCTCGGTGAGCCGCCGGAGGAGCCGCACAACGTGCTGCTCTACAACACGCCGGGCCGGCTCGTCGCGCTGCATCCAGTCCGCGGCGAAGCGGGGGTCGCGTTCATCTTCCGGCACCCCGCCGTCCCTGGCTTCGACCACCTCGACTCCGCCCAGCACCGGCGGATCCTCGCCGAGGCGTACGCGGGGGAGCGCGGCTGGCGGGTGCCCGAGTTGCTGGCCCAGGCCCAGCAGGCGGACGATCTCTACTTCGACGCGGTCAGCAAGGTGGTGCTGCCGTCCTGGTCAGCCGGGCGGGTGGTGCTGCTGGGCGACGCGGCGGCCTCGGTCTCGCTGTTCGGCGACGGTTCGAGCATGGCCATCGCCGGTGCCCGTACGCTGGCCTCCGCCCTCGCCGAGGGCGACCATGTCGCCGCTTTCCGGCGCTACGAGGCCGAGCACCGGCGCCGCACCGATCTCCGAGGGCGCGGCGCCGGTCTCGTGGCGGCGATGTTGATCCCGAAGAGCCGGGCGGGCATCGTCACCCGTAACGCGGTGGCCAGGCTGCTGCCGGCCGGCTGATCATCCTGATCCAGACGGCCGCGTGGACCGCGAACTCGGTGGCCCCGCTCGCGCCAGCACCGGGGCGAGGTAGAGCCCCGCAAGACACGACCTCAAGCCTCGCGACTATGGCGACGACCGTACAGACCGTCGCCGGTCAGCATGCGTCAACCAAGACTAGTGTCCTGCGCTTGAAATGCGTTGAAGAAATCGTCCG
>NZ_JBLROA010000144.1:0-3750 GCF_047921505.1 Micromonospora sp. SL1-18
AGGGCGGTTCGGAAGGTTAGGTCCTTTTCTGAGCAAGAGCGAATATTCCGGGTTCGGTCTCGGTCAGGATCTGGCGGCTGACCAGGCGTTTCAGTCTCGCGCGGGCACCTTCGACGTGCTTGGGTGAGGGCTCGACGCCGACGGCGATGCAGATGTCTTTGGCGCGCATCCCGGTGGGCGCGGTGTTGAGAACGGCAAGGATCTGCTGGTAGGGGGCGCTGGCGACGGTTGGATCCTCGGCGGTGAACTCGGCGGCGGTCAGTGCTTGCAGGGTGGTGCGGGTGGTCGCAAGGTCGGCCAGTTCGCTGTCGATGCGGGCGAGTTCGGCGGTGAGCGTCGTGATCTGCTGGCGTAGCTGATCGGCGGCCTGACCTGCGGCGGCTTCGCGTTCGGCGATCAGGTCGAGGATCGTGGTGACGTTCACCGGTGACGCCAGGACGGGGTGTTGGTTCCGGTCAGCCGGCGGACCATGTTGGCCATCGACGCCCACAGGGTGCGCGACACCGATGACTCCGGTCGGCTTTCGTACTCACGCACGAGACGGCGGTGCAGCATCAGGGTGCCGTTGACCTGCTCGACGATCCACCGCTTGCGCACCGGCACGAACCCCGGGCGGGTGTCGGAGCGTTTGACGATCTCGACGTCGACGCCCAGGACGGCGCCGTGGACCGCGACGTCCTGTTTGAACCCGGCGTCGACCCAGGCGCGGGTGACCGTCGGGGTGTGTTCGGCGACCTTGTCCAGAAGCTTGATCCCGATGGCGTTGTCGGTGACCGAGGCCGCGGTCACCACCACCGCGATGATCAGGCCGAGAGCGTCCACAGCCAAGCCCCGCTTACGCCCCGGCACCCTCTTCGCGGCGTCCTTGCCGGTCGTGGCGGCCGGGACGTGGTTGGCAGCACGGATCGACTGGGTGTCCAACGCGACCGCGGTCGGATCCTCCCGGCGGCCGACCTTCTCCCTCGCCTGGCAGCGCAGCAGGTCATGGATCGCCTGGTCGGTGCCGTCGTCACGCCACAACGCGAAGTAGTAGTACGTCGCCGACTTCTGCGGCAGGTCGTGCGGCAGATACGCCCACTGGCAGCCGGTCCGGTTCTGGTAGAGGATCGCGTTCACGATCTCCCGCAGGTCGTAGTCGCCCTGATGACCCGAAACCGAGACGCGCTTGGCCTTCCACGCGTCCAGGAACGGGCCGATCAGCGCCCACTGCTCGTCGGTGACATCACTGGGATACGGCTTTCGAACACCCATGACCAGCCCAACGCCGCTAACCGCCGACGGTTATGACCAGGATTCATCTTCATGACATCGACTGATCGCGATCCGTAGCAAACCTGCAGAACGATCTCCAAACGGACTCACACCGCAGACCAACTCAAAGATCTTCGAACCGCCCTCTGAGGCGACACGCTCGTACCCGGAACCGTGCACCAGCGCGGCGATGACGTGCTCGAACACCACCCGGTCCGGGACCCGGCGGCGGTGGCAGCCCAACGGATGCGCCGGATCGAACTCCCGTCGCTCAGGCCACAGCACGGCGAACTGGACCCAGACAGGTTCAAACAACGATGATGGCAGGGCAGGCACGGGACTCCTGTCGATCGCTGAGCGTCGAGAACTCTGATGACCAACGGGCCCGTGCCTGCTTGCTACCTCGGGGTCCCTACCTGTCCGGATCCTGACCTATTGCCGGTCGCTCTTAAACAACCCCTCCACGCTTCCAGGGGATTGACAGGTCGAGGTCGGTCAGATGCGCGGTGGCGGGGCGGATGAGCCGGTCGTGCAGGCGGGTCAGGAGCATGGCGTGGTGCAGGCCAGCCACAGCACTCCGAGTCTGCGGCGGCCTCTGCGGGCTCTGGCACCGCTCACCTGATGCGATCCGGTGGGGGTGGTGCGATTCAACCGCTCACCTCTGTTCCGTTGACGAACACGTTCCTCAGGACCAGATCCGGGGCGGACCGAATGATGTTCGGGTTCTCCATGCCGGTGAAGTCGCAGTTCTCGATGCGGATGCCGAGGAACGGGTCGGAGTCCAGTCCCTCCAGGTTGATGGCGCGACGGGCGCCGTCATGGACCATGTGCTCCACATGGACGTTGCGGATGATCGCCGAGTGGTCGCCGGTCTGGTTGGAGTAGCGGGTGGTCAGATAGATGCAGTCGCGGTCGATCTGCCGACCTTGGAACCGGCGTACGTACACGCCGTCTATGGCGCCGCCCCGTTTCTTGTTGGTCTTCAGGAAGACGGGGTGGCGGGGGTTGTAGCGGCCGGGGAAGTCGAGGGGGTTGATCCGGCAGTCCTCGGCGAAGATGTCGTAGGCCCCACCGGACATCTCGCTGCCGACCGCGAGTCCGCCCCAGCGGCCTGAGAAGACGCAGTTCTGGATGACGATGTTCCGGCTCGGTACGCCGACGCGAAGTCCGTCCTCGTCGCGCCCGGACTTCACGGCGATGGAGTCGTCCTCGGTGTGGAAGCGGCAGCCGGTGATGTGGACGTCGGTGCAGGACTCGGGGTCACAGCCGTCGCTGTTGGCGATCCGGCCGATCACGTCGACGTCCTTGACCAGGACATTGCTGCACAGCACAGGGTGCAAGGTCCACATGGCGGGTTCGAGGAAGGTGACGCCCTCGATGAGGATGTTCCGGCAGCGGTAGAACTGCACCATGCTGGGGCGCAGGTAGTGGCCCTCGCCGAAGACGCGCTGGCCGACCGGGACACCCTCCTCGCCCATACGGCGCAGTTCGGCCTGGTCGATGGGGGCGCCGCCGCCGGGGTCGCGCCAGCTCTTCCAGGGCCCGGTCATGCCTTGTCCGTCGAGGGTGCCGGTGCCGGTGATCGCGAGGTCTCGCTGGTCGAGGGCGTAGACGAAGGGCGAGTAGTTCCAGCACTCCGTGCCCTCCCAGCGGGTGAGTACGACGGGCAGGTAGTCGGCCGGGTCGGTGCTGAACAGGACGGTGCCGGTGACGTGCAGGTCGATGCCGCTGCGTAGATGGATCGCGCCGGTGAGGAAGCGGCCCTCGGGTACATCGACATGGCCGCCGCCGGCCCGATGGCAGGCGTCGATGGCGCGCCGGATCGCCTCCGTGTTCTTCGTGGTGCCGTCGCCCACGGCGCCGAAGTCGCGGATGTCGAAGCGGCGGCGGGGGAAGCGGGGCGGGCGGATGCGCGCGAGGATCCTCGGAACCTTCTTCCAGGGGTCGCGGGCGAGATCCGGAACGGTGCGATCGGCGGCGGCCAGGGCCTCACCGGGCAGCAGCGGGGGGAGCACCGCGGCGGCCGTGAGAGCCCCGGACCGCAGCAGGGCGCGGCGCGTGGGACTCATGACCCCACCTCCGCTCCGTTGACCCGAAAATGGTCGAGTACCGCTTGCGGCACCGTGAAACTGCCCGGGCTATTCGACCCGACGTCCGCGGCGATCGCGGGAGCGGCCCCCACCATCGCCAGGGTGGACACTATTGCCGTTGCATGACGTCTCACATCAGCTCCTTGGTCATCCGGACTTCATCAGCGGCGGCCACCGACGTCAGGCCACGGGGCCTCCGAGTCGGGAGTATTCAGATAAGGTCCTATGTCTGTCAATGGCAGGGACGCTGCGGCCGCGAGCGGACGGGCGACGGTCCGCCTATTGATCCGATGTATGGCGGCCTTCCGCCGGCCGGAGCCCCTACGCAGAGCGCAACCACGCCCACGCGTCTGACGCGATGGGGCGCAGCCCCGCTAAGCATTGACTTTCAACGGAGTGGCCTTAGCTT
>NZ_JBLROA010000145.1:0-3723 GCF_047921505.1 Micromonospora sp. SL1-18
GGCACGGATCTTGCGGGCGCGATTCGAGGTCTTCGTGCCGTGTTTGCGGCGGGCGGTCTCCTGCCGGCCGGCCTTCGACTTCAGCCTGGCCAACTCCCGCTCCTGACCCGGTGAGGTGAAGGCGCGGTTCCACATCCGCCCATCGGACATCGCCACGGCGACCTTGACGCCACGGTCGACGCCCACGACGGTGGCAGGTTGGGCGTGCGCCTCGGGCGTCTTGACGTCGATGTGGACGCCGAAACCGACGTGCCAGGCAACACCGTCGAAGGACACCACCGCGTTACGGACCGCGCCGCCCAACGGACGGGACCAGCGGAACCTGACCTCGCCGATCTTCGGCAGGCGGACCACGCCCCACCGGCGGCTGACCCGCCGCACGGCAATCGCCTGACCCGGAAACGGAACCGACAACCGCCCCGACCTGCGCTTGCGCGTCGGCGCTCCGGCAGGATGGTGCGGATCCCACCAGTTGCGGTACGCCTGCTCGATCTGCCGCAGTACCTGCTGCCCGGACTGCGCCGGCAGGTCAGCCACCCAGTCGAAATCCTTACGCGCCTCCGTCAGGTGGGCACACTGCGCCGTCACCCCAAGAGTGACCTTGCGCTGCTGCCACGCGAACTGGCGCTGCTCCAAAGCGGTGTTATACAGCCAGCGGCACGTGTGCCCCCACGAGGCCAGGCGCTGCGCCTGGTCCTCGGTGGGGTACAGCCGGTACCGCCGGCCCGTGTCCGCCTTCACGTTCCACATCATACACTTGGTTTCATGGCTGACGTGTACCCGATTCGTGCTGGTAGACACTGTGCTTTCCTGCTTCACGTCCACTTGGTTTTCGTCACGAAGTACCGGGCAAGGGCCTTCACCGACGAGCACTTGCGCTACCTGGAGGGGGTGATGCGGGAGGTGTGCGAGCAGTTCGAGTGCGAGCTGGTCGAGTTCAACGGCGAAGACAACCACGTCCACCTGCTGGTGAACTTCCCGCCCAAGGTGGCACTGTCCAAGCTGGTCAACTCCCTCAAAGGGCGTGTCCTCCCGGTACCTGCGCCGCGACTTCCCCGAGGTTCGCCGCTACTTCTGGCGCGGCGCCCGCCTGTGGTCCGGGTCCTACTTCGCCGGCTCCGTCGGCGGGGCGCCCCTGACCGTCCTACGCCAGTACATCGAGCAGCAGAACCAGCCGGCTTAGACCACGCTCGGGCCTTGACGGCCCTCCCACGCGAGCCTTCACCCCCGCCCTGATGTGGAGCACTGGCCCGCATCTCGGTAGACGACCGAGCCGAGGCCCAGCCGCTGGGCGGCCAGCAGCACCAGCACCGCCAGCTCGGCGGTGAGGGTGACGTTCAGCAGTCCGATCAGCAGGGTCATGGTGCGCAGCAGCCGCTGCGACAGCAGCCAGCGGAACCCTCGGCGACCTCCGCGCGCACCGAGCGGCGCCCGCCCGGCTCCGGCGAGCCACGGTACGTCCCGGCGACCAGGCCGACCAGCACGGCGCTCAGCGCGTACGTGCCGGCGTTGACGCCGAACGGGATCGCGGCGGCCACCACGAAGAGGAACCCGCCGAGCGGTCCGGCGACCATGTTCTGCATGACTTGGGTGCCGCCGCCGAGCCAGCCGTTGGCCCGTTCCAGGCGGGACCGGGACACCACCGCCGGCACGACCGCCTGGGCGGCGCTGCGGAACACCACCTCGCCAGCGTTGACCACGAAGAGCACCGCGTACAGCAGCGGAATCCCGGCCCGATCGGTGACCATCGCGGCGGCCAGCACCACCAGGACGGCGACCCGCACCCAGTCGATGATCACCATCAGCCGACGCCGGTCGACCCGGTCCACGAGGACCCCGCCCGGCAGCGAGAACAGCAACCACGGCAGCCACGCCACCCCGGTACCCGCCGACACGATCAGCGGATCGTCGGTCCGCGACGCGACGTACAGGGGCGCGGCCACCGTGGCCATCCCGCTACCCAACGCCGACATGGTGCTGGCCGCCCAGAGCCGCGCGAAGCGCCCGCCCAGCCGATCCCCCTCGATCCTGATCACGGCCAGCGAACCTACCAGCGGTGGCGGTTTCCTCCGACCCGGTTACGGCGCTTGCCGGCGTCGGCGGGGACCAAGACCGAACAATGGCCGGCCGGATGGGAGGATCGCGCATGCCCGTCACGAATCCCTGGCTCGCTGGCCCCTCCCCCATCGCCCGCCTCGACCGCGACCGTCTCGAGGAGCGGATCCTCAACCTGCTGTCGTCGCAGAACATGTGCGTCCTGGCCACCACCGGCCCGGACGGGCCGCTCGCCACCCCGGTCCGCTACTTCCACCTCGACTTCACCCTGATGTTCACCGCCGTGGCGGCCTCGCCGAAGATGCGCAACATAGCCGCCGATCCCCGCGTGTCCATCGGAATCTTCGCTCCGCTGGTCGGGCAGGCCAGCAGCCGCGGCGCGCAGGTCTTCGGCCGGGCCCGGGTGCTCCGGCCGGGCGACCCGGACTTCGACCACCACTGGCCGGCGTACCGCTGGCAGTCCGACCACGTGGAGCGGTCCCGGCCGCTGGACGAGCCGCCGGCCGGGCCGCTGGTCCTGGTGCCGGCCGAACGGATCGTCTACACCGAACACTGGCTACGCCGCGAGGGGTACGCACCCCGCCAGTTCTGGCGAGCCGCCGAACCCAGGTGACCTCGGGGTCGACCGACCGTCACCCGGCACGGCAGGCGCCCACCAGGGCGGCGCCCAGGGCGGTGCGCCAGTAGAGCACCTCCCGGCCAGACCGGCGCTTGGTCGCGGCGCCCGCGTCCAGCAGCACCCGCAGGTGGTCGCTGACCGTGCCGAGGGACAGGCCGGTGAGGGCCACCAGGTGCGAGGTGCTCAACGGAGTGTCCAGCCGGGCCAGGATGGCCGCACGGTTCGCGCCGATCAACCGCTCCAGCCCGTCCGGCGCCACCGCCCCGCCGTCGGCCAGCACCCCGCTCGCCGCGTAGACCATGCCGAACCGGGTGGGCCGATCCCACACCACCCAGCCCCGGGCGCAGTGCGCCGGGACGAAGACGAGTTGCTCGGCCTTGTCGAGGGGCAGCGGCGGAGCCGGGTAGTCGTTGACCTGGAGGCAGCCGTCACCCAGCCACCGCACGTTGCGGTTGAGATCGGCGAAGACGCCTGCCCAGCCGTACGCACTCAGCCGCGCGGTACGGGCCACGATGTCGGCGCGCAGCCGACGTTCCCGCTCCGGCCACTCGGGCTGGACCGTGCGCGTCCAGACCCAGTCCAGCAGGCTCACCACCTGGTCGGTCAGTCCGTCGCCCAACAGCACCTCGGCCAGCGGCCCGGGCCGGGTCGCCCGCAGGTCGGCCCGGATCTGCTCGTCACCGCGCTGCGCCACGTCCGCCAGTTCCTCGGCGAACGTCGGATTCGCCGCCTCGGGAGCGAGGGTGAGGAAGTCGGCCGTCCACCGTGGCTGGAACGACGCCGCCAGGAGTGCCCGCACCACCGGCCGGTCGGCCACCATTCGCTGGTACGCCTCGGCGTACGGCCGCCGCCAGGCCCGCTGCCATGGCCTACGCGGATCGTTCAGCGCCCGCAAGGCAGCGACCGTGTCGGTCATCGGGGAGACCGTGAACCGGCTCCGCGCGAGCAGGTCCGCCGGCACCTGCCAGACACCCATGTTTCGCCTCCAGACGTAACTTTAGGGGCCCGACGCGCCCGCCCGAAGGATCGTCGGCGTGAGGACGTACTCA
>NZ_JBLROA010000146.1:0-3653 GCF_047921505.1 Micromonospora sp. SL1-18
GTCGGAGAACTCCACCGCCGGCGGGTAACCCGGGATCTTCGACGCCGGCGGCACCGGCTGCTGAGGGGCGGCGATCTTCACCTTCACTTCCTTCGACCCGCCGAACTTCCCCGCCTCCGGGTCCAGGTCCAGGACCTTGACCACCCACAGGCGCTCGCCCGACTCCTTGTCACGGGCCTGGTCATCACCCTGACCGCGCTTGTCGAAGTCCGTCACCGGCTCCACACCCAGGCACAGCGCACCCTGCGGGAACACGTACTCGAACGGAACCGGAACCTTGATCGTGTTCGGGACCATGCCCTCTGCCTCCTTGGCTAGCCTGTCTATCCCCCTAGACAGACGAAACTTGACTGACCGTGAGGATGTATAGGGGGATAGACAGCAACCTACGGCGGTACGGTGAAGGCGTCAAGGGGGCTAGACAGGGCGTTATCACGTAGAGCGAGGACGGACATGACGGGCGAAGTGGACCGCATCGCTGCGATAGCTGATCCCTTCGAGCTTCTTCGCGAAGCGACCGCCCGTATGTCGGCGGCGCAGGAGGAAGTGACCGAGCTTGCCCGGCTACGCCGCCGGGTCATCCACGAGCTCCACGACAGCGGCATGTCGTACGCCCACATCGCCCAACAGGTCGGCCTTACCCGGGGCCGCATTCACCAGATCCGGCACGGCGGCCCGGCCCCAGAAGGCGCATTCCTCGGCCAAGGCACCGTCACAATCATCACCCCCCTTAAGCAGGAGGCGATCAGGTCACGCCCAGTCGTGGCGATCGAAGACGTGACGGGCGCCCAGCGACTTGGCGATCTCGCACGCAGCCTCGGTCTGGAGCCGTCGTTCGAGACCATCCCCATTGGCGGCGAGATCGATTTGAACCGCCCCAACCTGGTGGTGATCTCTGGTCCGCGCATCTCCGAGCACGTCGCCCAAGTGCTCTCGCAGGACCGCGTCTTGCAGTTCGAGCGCGCCAACGACGGCCCGTGGACGCTGGTCGACCGCACCACCGGCACCGTGTACCGGTCCGGGCAAGACCAGAAGCCGCAGCGCAGCTGGGACGTGGCCTACCTCGGCCGCCTACCCCGACCGGACCGGCAGGGCTCGCTGATCGTCTTCACCGGCATCCATCCGCCCGGTTCCCTCGGAGTCGTCCATCTGCTCTGCACTCGCATCGGCGAGCTGTACAGCGACGCCAAGACCGGACACTTCTCCGTGCTGGTCGGCACCGAGTACGACCCTGACACCCGCGAGCCGCGCCGAGTTGAGCTGCTGACGCCACTTCACCGGCTGGAGGACAACTGATGCAGGTCGCCATGGCAACCAGCCCAGCTAAGCCCGACCACAGCAACGAGGACTTCACCGCAGCCACAGCGAACGGCATCGTCCTGCTCGACGGCGCAGGCCTGTCCGGCACCGCTTCGCGCTGCTCACACGGCGTCGCCTGGTACACCCGCCAACTCGGAGGCGCACTACTCGCCGGACTCGCCGCAGACAGCGACCAGGAGCTACCCGCCATCCTCGCCGAGGCGATCAGCCAGACGGCCGCCCTACACGAAGACACCTGCCACCTCGACGAGCCCGGCACCCCGTCCGCAACGGTCATCATGCTCCGACGCAATCGTGACCAGCTTGAGCACCTGGTGCTCGCCGATTCCGTGCTCGTACTCGACCAGGCCAACGACGCGCCACTCGTCATCAGCGACGACCGCGAGGCACACATCGGCCGGCACTACCGCGCCATGATGGACAGCCTCGCCAACGGCACACCGGAGCACGACCAGGCCCGCCGCGACTACGTTCAAGCCCTCCGCGCCCACCGCAACAAGCCCGGCGGATTCTGGGTCGCCGCCGCCGACCCACGCGCCGCCCATCAGGCCATCACGGGAACCAGCCCGATCAAGGACGTGACAGCCGCAGCGCTGCTCAGCGACGGAGCCAGCCGACTTGCCGACCGCTTCGGCCTCACCGACTGGGCCGGGCTCCTGGAGATCCTGCACGACCATGGCCCAGCCGAGCTGATCCACCGTGTTCGTGCCGCCGAAAATTCCGACCCACACGGCACCCGTTGGCCCCGTGGCAAGACCCACGATGATGCGACCGCCGCCTACTGCACGCAGCTGCTCGACGCATAGCGTCGGTCATGTCCCACCACATGCTTGACGGATTCGTCCCAGCCCCCACACGCGCGACAGCCGGCCTCGGTTGCTCCGTCATTCTGCTTGCGTTCAGTGATGCCTGGGCGCAGTGGCAGCGCACACACATGTCGAGAACAGTGCGCCCGCCACTGGTGTGATCGTCCGCTTGTTAGTGTCGGAATAGTCGCAGCCCGGTGTGGGTGATGTTGATGTCGTTCCGCCGTGCCGCCTCGGCCACCACGTCCGAGCGGGTCGAGCCGCCTGGCTCGGCGATGTTCCTTACGCCATACCGGACCGCTTCGGTGATGTTGTCCTCGAAGGGCAGCGCCCCGTCGGAGGCCAGGCTCACCTCCTGCAGGGGCACCGGCGGATCGATCGTCTCGGCGAGCAGGAGCTGGGCATTGACACGATCCTGCACCGACGTGAGTTCCGAGGCTCCGTCGACGGGAATGAACCGCCGCTGATGCCATAGCTGCGCCTTGGTGCCGGCAAGGCGGATGCAATCCACCCGGGACTGCTGTCCGGCGCCCACGCCCAGCGTTGCTCCGTCGCGAACCAGCACGATCGAGTTCGACTGGGTGTACCTCACAGTGGTTAGCGCCAGCCTCAGGTCGGCCGACAGCCCGCCGGGCAGCGGGGCGTCGTCACGGCGCTGGACGAACCGCAGCCCATACAGTTCGTGCACCTCTTCGACCGGTGGCGCGAACGCCGAGTCTGCCTGCAGGATCAGGTAGGTACCGTTCTTCTTGTTCGACAACACAGCGACCGCGCCCGGCTCATAGCCAGGGGCGATGATCCCATCGCTGACCACCCTCCGCAGCAGCTCGGCGAGTTCGGCGGTGACCGGCGCGGACACCGCGACCATGTCACCGTAAGAACTCTTCGGGTCGGTGTCCCGGGCTCGCGTATAGGCCTGCGTTACCGCGTCGGTGCTCTGGTCGACTCCGAACAAGCGGGCGGTCACCGGATGGATCGGTCCGGCCAGCGCCGCCCCGGCCGGCGACACGTGCTTGAACGACGCCGCCGCAACCGTCCCGGATCCGGCGGACGCCTCTCGAACCAGCTGCCATGCGCCAATCGCGTCCAGAAGGTTGAGGTAAGAAGGATGCCCGTGGACCACGGTGAAGGGCGCCGTACCGATCGGCTCGACCATCGCCGGGCTTTGATGGGGGTTCATGCCATAACGCAACTTCACCGCAGACCTCCGAACGCACACGATTCAAGGCGTCGCGGTGGCCCAGGCGGTCGGCAGCCGACGTCACAGCGGCCAATCCCCGGTGGTGCTCCACCCTCGCCAGTCACGGCCGCGGCGCCAGCATAGACCCAATTTGCTCATCACAAGCCCTCGTCGGCCTACGGGTGCCCCGATGTGCGATCAACCATCCGGATTTATCGCAATCCGCGCGCTACGGAGCGTCATGACGAGTTCCGCCGGCCAGCTCCCGGACATGCCGAGATGAGGGCACCTACTCAGAGAGGAGGGGCGCCCGCGGTTGTCGTCAGATCATCGGGACGGGGGAGGGT
>NZ_JBLROA010000147.1:0-3464 GCF_047921505.1 Micromonospora sp. SL1-18
CGACCCGGTGCACCTTGTGCTGGGCGGCCTGGGCCAGCGGGCGGACCACCAGTTGGTCGACGTTCACGTGGTGCGGGCGGGTGGCGCACCAGGCGATGCAGTCGGCGACGTCGTCGGCGACCAGCGGCTCGGCCACTCCCGCGTAGACCGCCGCGGCCCGCTCCGCGTCGCCGTCGAAGCGGACCAGGCCGAACTCCTCGGTCTTCACCATCCCGGGGTCGATCTCGATCACCCGGACCGGGCGGCCGCACAGCTCCAGCCGGAGCGTGCCGGCGATCGCGGTCTGCGCGTGCTTGGCGGCGGTGTAACCGCCCCCGCCCTCGTAGACGACGTGCCCGGCGGTGGAACCGACGATCACGATGGTGCCGGCGCCGGACGCCTCCAGCGCGGGCAGCAGCGCCTTGGTGACCCGGAGCGTGCCGAGCACGTTCACGTCGTACATCCACTGCCAGTCACCGACCGATCCGGACTCGACCGGGTCCAGCCCGCGCGCCCCGCCGGCGTTGTTGACCAGCAGGCTGACCGGGCCGGGCGCGGCCGCGGCCACCGCGGCCAGGCCGGCGACCGACTCGTCGGAGGTGACGTCGCACTGCACCGCGGTGGCCGCGCCGCCGGCCGCCTCGATCTCGGCCACCAGACCGGCCAACCGGTCGGTACGCCGGGCGGCGGCGAGCACGTGGAAACCCTCGGCGGCCAGCCGGCGGGCAGTGGCCGCGCCGATCCCGCTGGACGCCCCGGTGATGATGGCGACGGAGGTCATCGGGTCATTCTCCCCCGCCCTCTCTGCCGCGCCGCGACGAGGTCCACCGTGCGGCGACGAGGTCCACCGCGCGGCGATGAGATCCGCTGCGCCGCGACGAGGTCGGTCGCGCCGCGATGAGGTCCGTCACGGCGCGGACCGGCCGGTACGCATTTCCGAAGCCCGATCGGGAAGATGACATCCGGTGCGGAGGTTGACCGAGAAGCGCCGGTCGTGCGGGACGGCAGCAACCGTGACAGAGGGAGCGGACGTGGCGGAAATGCACACCGGTGTCGGTCGTCAGCGAGGTGCCCTCCCGTGGCCGCAGCCGCGCCGGATCGCCACCCTCTCGGTGCACACCTCGCCCCTGCACCAGCCGGGCACGGGCGACGCCGGCGGCATGAACGTCTACATCCTGGAGGTCGCCCGACGGCTGGCCGAGGCCGACGTCGAGGTGGAGATCTTCACCCGGGCCACCTCCGGCGACCTGCCGCCGGTGGTCGAGATGGCGCCCGGCGTGCACGTCCGGCACGTCATGGCCGGCCCGCTGGAAGGGCTGACCAAGGAGGAACTGCCCGGGCAGATGTGCGCCTTCACCGCCGGCGTGCTGCGCGCCGAGGCGGCCCGCCCGCCGGGCCACTACGACCTGATCCACTCGCACTACTGGCTCTCCGGCCAGGTCGGCTGGCTGGCCAAGGAGCGCTGGGGCGTGCCGCTGGTGCACACCGCGCACACCCTCGCGAAGGTCAAGAACGCCCAGCTCGCCGCCGGAGACCGGCCCGAGCCGAAGGCCCGGGTCATCGGCGAGGAGCAGGTGGTGGCCGAGGCCGACCGGCTGGTTGCCAACACCCGGGTCGAGGCCCGCGACCTGGTCGGACTGTACGACGCCGACCCGGCCCGGGTGACCGTGGTGGAGCCCGGCGTCGACCTGGACCGGTTCCGCCCGGCCCCGGGGGACCGGGACGAAGCCGTGCTCGCCGAGCGCCGCCGCCTCGGCCTCCCCACCAACGGGTACGTGGTGGCCTTCGTCGGCCGGATCCAGCCGCTCAAGGCCCCGGATGTGCTGATCCGGGCGGTCGCCGCGCTCCGCGAGCGGGAGCCCGCGCTCGCCGACGAGTTGACCGTGGTGATCTGCGGCGGCCCCAGCGGCAGCGGCCTGGATCGCCCCACCGCCCTGATCGAGCTGGCCGGTTCGCTCGGCGTCGGCGACCGGGTGCGCTTCCTGCCGCCGCAGACCGGCGAGGACCTGCCCGCCCTCTACCGGGCCGCCGACCTGGTCGCGGTGCCCTCGTACAACGAGTCGTTCGGGCTGGTCGCGCTGGAGGCGCAGGCGTGCGGCACGCCCGTCCTCGCCGCCGCCGTGGGCGGCCTGGTCACCGCCGTACGCGACGGGGTCAGCGGAGTGCTCATCGACGGCCACGACCCGGCCGACTGGGCCCGTACGATGGCCCGGCTGCTGCCGGACCGGCTGCGCCGGGCCAACCTGGGCCGGGGCGCGCAGGGGCACGCCCGCAACTTCTCCTGGCACCGCACCGCCACCGGGCTGCTCGCCGTGTACGGGGAGGCGATCGCCGAGCACCGCGCCCGGCTCACCGGCCGGCTCGCCGCCGACTCCGCCCTGACCTGCTCCTGGTGATCCACCCCGGCCCGGCCGGCGTCCGGCGGGGTCTACGGTGCGACCGTAGAGTGGGTGCGGTGAGCCGCAGGAGTGAGGTCGCCGCACTGATCGAGTCGGTCTGCGCCGAGCGCGATCTGGAGTGGGAGCCCACCGGCGAGGCGTCGTACGCGGTCACCCTGCCGGGGACGCACAAGCTCAAGACGATCTGCAACCTGATCGTCGGCGAGCACTCACTGCGGGTCGAGGCGTTCGTGATGCGCCAGCCGGACGAGCGCCGCGAGGAACTGTGGGCCTGGTTGCTCCGGCGCAACGCCCGGATGTACGGCGTGTCCTTCTCCATCGACGCGGTCGGCGACGTCTACCTGACCGGACGGGTCAACCTGGCCGGGGTGGACGAGGCCGAGTTGGACCGGCTCCTCGGCGCGGTGCTGACGTACGCCGACGAGTCCTTCGACAGCATGCTGGAGATCGGCTTCGGCACCGCCATCCGTCGGGAGTGGGAGTGGCGGGTCAGGCGGGGGGAGTCGACGGCCAACCTGGCCGCCTTCGCCCATCTCTTCGCGCCGTCGACCGGTACCAGCTCCGCCTCCGGCGGTTCGGACCCGTCCTGACGGGTATGCCGCACCGCGCGGTGCGGCACTTGGGACCCACCGCGGGCCGAGGACGGACTGTCGAGGAGCGTGTCCCATGGCTCAGCGCAACAGCTCAGGTCGCGGCACGACTGCGACGAGGACCAGGCGGCAAACCGGCAACCAGACGCCAAACACGCCGGGTGTCTCCGAATCCGAGATCTCCCGGATGAGGATCGACGACATCCGCAGCCAGCTTCGCCGGCGCGGGGTCGCCGGAATCTCCACCCTGCGTAAGCCAGACCTGGTGAAGACGCTGGCGAAGACCCTCCGCGCCGAGAGCCGCGGCGGCGGCGCGGCACGCAGGGCCACCGGGCCGGCCGGACGTGCCGCCACGAAGAAGGCGGTGGCCAAGAAGGCCCCGGCGAAGAAGGCCGCGGGCAAGGCGGTGCCCGCCGCGAAGGCCACCGGTGCGCGGGCGAAGAAGGCCGCCCCCGCGAAGAAGGCCGCGGCGAAGAAGGCACCCGTCGCGAAGCGG
>NZ_JBLROA010000148.1:0-3350 GCF_047921505.1 Micromonospora sp. SL1-18
ACAAGATACTGTCAAACGTCGTCAACCAGCCACCAACGATGGCAGCCAGAGCCGCCGTGTGAGCAGGTGTCGCCGGCCGTTCACGCTGGCGGCGGGCTAGCGGCTCTATGTTCCGCTTCAACGTCTGAGGTTGGCCAACTCGGCAACCGTCACTTTCGCCCTGCGGCCCACGCCGCTGCGACCGCACAGAGCACCAGGCAACTGAAGCCGCCGCAGAGCAGCAGGCCGACTGCCCAGAACCCCGATTCCATCATGGCCACGATCGTAAGCGGGGCTGTCACCAGTGCTGCCGACAGCAACGGTGACAGCAACGGGCCGGGACGAGGGCAGCCCCTGGCGGCCGGGCGCGGACAGTTGCCCGAGGTCGCGGATGCGGACGGACCCCGCCGGACAATGCGCCCAGAACTTACAAGCGAGGGGTCGTGGTGAGCAGCCGGGTCGTGGGGCAAGCTGCGCTACTCGGACTCCTCGCGGAAGTAGACCGTGACTGAGTACCAGTCCCCATCGGCCGTGACCTCGTTGTGCAGGACCAGGTCTTGGACCCACACCTGTCCGAGTGCCTCGATCGAGTCGGCGACCCGACGCAGTAGGGCCGGAACGTCGTCCTGGCCCGGCCCTTCAGGATTGCTCTGCGAGAAGTGCCGCGAGGGGAAGGACTCTGTCTTCTGGGGCATCAAGGCAGTATCCAGCAGGTAGCCGCCGCCGTGGAGACCCCTGGGTGACGATCGGGCGTCCTGGCGCACCACCGAGGGAAGCCCAAGATCAGGCCGTATCCAGGCCGTCAGTGGTGGACCAAGAGCAACGAACGTCGACTACCGATGACCAGTGAACGGGCAGCTCAGACGGCATCTTGTCCGTGTTGATCGACTATGCCCTCACCTTTGATCAATACAACGCCAAATAATCGGGGCCTACCATGACGCCGTGGACAAGGTGCAGCTACGGCGGCTTCCGGTGACGACGCCTCCTATCCCTCCCGGAGGTGGTCGAATCCAGTCTCCGGTCGGAGAACTGGCCTAGGTGGTCAACGGCGACAGCTACCAGTACCTTGCCTACCTGGAGTTCCGGCCGGATGCCACGAAGCCGCGCGGCAACCACTACCACGCCTACAAGACAGAGACGCTGCACCTGATCATCTGGCGGGTCCGGGCGGTCTGTCAGGACCTGGATTCCGGCGAGCGGGCGAGGATGACGCTTGAACCGGGAGACCTGGTGACGGTGCAGCCGCGGTGCGCGCACGTCTACTACGCGCTGGAGCACTCGCAAGCCGTGGAGCTGGCCGACCGGCCCTACGACCCGGCCGACACGCACCCCTACGAGGTAACGGAGACGGCATAGGCGGCCGGCTGCCGGCATTTCCGTCCCCAGTTGATGCTTGCCGGTGGGCCTAGGAAGCGTGCACGTGGTCGGGGCCGGTGGGCGCGGACATCAACGCATGCCAGAGCCGTTGGTATTCGGCTGGTTCGCCGATCGCCGGCCGGTGCTGTGGGTGGTCGACGTAGTGCCGGATCGTGTCGGCGAGGAACCATGGGTGGATGTTGTCGATGCGCAGCCGCCGTCGGCCCAGGGGGAGGATGCCGCAGCGGCGTACCAGGTCCGGTTGTGTGTAAGTCAGGGCCAGGGTGGAGGCCCCGACTGCGGGTCGGGAAGGGCTGCCGGGTGCCAGGGCCTCCCACGGCACCATCAAGGAGCCGGTGACGTCGCGTTGACAGACACCGTCCGGCCGTAACTCGAGCGAAACGCCGCGCCAGCCAGCGGCAACCTGCATACCGATGGCGACGAGGAGCAGGAACGGCAACACCATGAACAGGCCCCCGACGACTTCGCCAAGGGGCAGTCCCAGCAACTGCGAGGCCGAGAACGTGAGCATCACGGCGATGAGGATCTGGGACGCGCCCGGTTCAGTGGCGAACGCCCGAACCTCGGGCTTGACCAGTAAGGCCGCCGGACGTGATCGACCAAGGGCAAGCACGCCCAGCACGCCCACGAGTAAGGCCGCGATAATCAGGATCAAGCCCAGCCAGTCTGACAGCCGACGGCCCCAGGCCAGACCCACGGCCAGGACAGGCGAAAGGGTGAGGATCAGCCGCCGGTAGCGGACCGTGACGGCGAAGAGCGCGGCCAACATGCCAGGAGCGTAGTCGACCTCATCCAGGCCCATGGCCCCTCAATTTCCGGACCTGGTGCCAGAAGATGCCCGTCGGATGTGACCGAGGTGGTTGCACTCACCTTGCGTACTCCGACTCGACCTGGCCGCCGGTTCTGTGCCGCGAGGGTTCGGGCTTGCGAACCTTAACCGGGCGATCGGCTTGAGGGTGGTGCGGGGTACTTCGGTGAGGAGCTGGTCGCCGTCGTGGACGCGGAAGGTGGTGGTCGGGCGGGGCGGGCGTCGCGGATGCTGGCGACTGCCCTGCGAAGCCGCCCTTGAACCCGGAGCCTCTGCGATCGCTCGGGCCGGCGTTGCCGGCAGGCCAGGGGCCTGCCCTTGGTACACGCGCCGTATCCCCACCTCGACCTCGTCGCGCAGCAGCCCGGCCCCGGCAGTGGCCAACCGAGCAGCCATACTCACCGATCCAGGCAATCAGTGATTGATCAAGGTTTGGACTTGCTGCGACGTATGGAACGCCGTGGACGAGGGAGCCGTCGCGGAACGAGGCGGCCAGTAGCGACGTGTGATGTGAGTCCGCCGGTGACCCAGCACAGGACGAGGGTCGCGACGAGACTCACGAGCCCGAAGACCTGTAGGGCGCGTGCTTGCGCAACTTCATCCGGGGTTTCGGGTGCGATCAGGCCGTTGGGGTCGACCAGAACGGCCGTCGTCCCACCTACTGTGAACTCGTCGTCCCGGTCTCGGCAGATGTTGCCACGGATCGGGGTGCCGTCGGTGCGCTGCAGGCTGTAGCAGTGCACGTCGTGTCCGCCTCCCCGTCCGGGGTAATGGGCGACGTCATGGTCCACCACTCTCGCCACCTCCGGCTCCCCGCGTAGAGCGAGCACGGTGAGCCGAGGGGCATCCATCATCGCGAGCATCCAGAAGAGGGATGCGACGGCTGCCGCCAGGGCTGCGGCCTTCGTTGCCAGCGGAGCCTCGCTCCACACGCTTTGGGTCAACACGAGTTGGCTGGCGACCAAGAGTGCTATGACCCACGCAGCGAGAGGCACCCACTCCGGCCAGCTGAACAAGTCGGCCAGCGCCGAGATCAACCCGGGCGCGGTGAAGCAGGCGATCAGGGAAAGCCGATGTCGGCGCGCCCTGCCGCGACGAGGAAGCGACGCTGACACGTCGTGGATTATGGTTCAGGATTTCAACCGCTGCTAACTAGTGCGGTGTCCACTGACGTTCACCGGGT
>NZ_JBLROA010000149.1:0-2896 GCF_047921505.1 Micromonospora sp. SL1-18
ATAGCCATGCACATCCTCCTCCCCGCGCCCTTGCGGGCCACGCACCGATTTCCGATCGCCCGTTCGGCCGATCGCTGGGAGCAAGTTAGCCGATTGACGTGTGGAACGAAAGGCCAACTTCACCAGACTTTCGTCTACCGTCGCACGTGGATTCACGATGTCCCAGCCACCGGGTTTTCGGCATCAGTAGATGTGGATTCACGGTGGCGGGCACGACGACACGTTGGTCCCCGGGCTGTTGCAGACCGGGGTACGCGGCCGCCGTCTGCCAGCGCCGGCCAGGCCTGACCGAGGACGAACGGGAGCGCCTGGTGGAGGTGCGGCTGCAACGGCAGCCCTCCGGCGGCGGGGGCTGGTGGAGATGTTTCGCGGGCGTCGCTCATCCCAAGTCGAAGGTGTTCGGCAGGCCGAGCCGGTAGCGGACCTCGTCGATGCGCTTGAGCGGTTCCATCTCCGGAGGCCGGTACAGGGTCCAGATCTGGCAGCGTTTGGCACCTGAGCCGTCAGCGTCGAGCAGGGCATTGACGGCCAACCGGGCTGACTCGTTGGCGCCTTCCATCGTGGCGAGGTCGACGTCGGTGCGTACGTAGTCCCCGGCGAGGAAAAAGTTGGGGACGGAGGTGGCCGCGGTGGGACGCTTGTACCAGGTGCCGGTGGGGTGGACGAGAAGCTGTTCACGGTTGCGCGGGTCTGGGCCACCGATGCCGGTGACCGCGGGGTCCATGAACCAGGAGTGCAGATCCGCGTCGTCCAGGACCGTCCTGCCGGTGTCGTTCAGCGCGTCCTTGAGCTGTGCCCACGTCTCCCACACCACCTCCTCCCGGGTGCAGTTCTTGGCAGTCCTGCCGTACAGGATCCCGGCCTTGTCCCATTCGGAGACGCACACCGACAGGCAGTCGACGACCTCGCCGTCCCCGTAGCCGGCGGGAAAGTCCCGGACGTCCCAGAACTGTGCCTGGTTGATGGAGGTGAGCGACCACGGCGAGTCGACGTAATTGGCGTGCCCATGGATGATCGGTACCGGCTTGCGCAGATAGAACTGCACCCCGACCATCCAGTCGGTCCGCAGCCCATCGCACCGGGCCAGCTGCGGGTCGGCGGCGCGCAACGCCTCGCCCCAGGTCGCACGGGCATGTTCGACGGGCAGTGCGGAAACGTAGTAGTCAGCGGTCACGGTACGAGCGGCGCTGCCATCGGGCGCTGCGACGCGTACGCCGGTGATCCGGCCCCCGCCGTAGACCACCTCCTTGACCTCGGTGCCGAGTTCGAAAGCGACGCCGAGCGAGCGCAGATGCGCTACCCACGGGTCGATCCAGGCCTCGCTGGTCGGCGCGTTCAGCACCCGGTCGGGTTGGCCGTCCTGGCCGCGGCCGAGGATGCCCTCGATGACGAACGCCTCGACGACGGTGCGAGCGACCGTTCGGGTGCTGGCCTCCTCCGCCTTCGTGGCGACAAGGTTGCGGGTCAGACCGACCCCCAGCAGCCGCTGGTAGTCGTAGGACATCTGCTCGGCCCGGATGAACTCCCACCACGGGACCTTCTCCCACTGCATGTCCCTGCGCTGGTCGCAGCTGGTGAGGTGGACGAGGAGGCGGTTGGCGAAGTACGCGGCCTCGTGGCCGGGCAGATGGAGTCCGGTGTCCAGCGCAGCCGTGATGGTCTCGCGTAGCGACACAGGGGTGAGCTCGCCGAGATACGGTGGCGCGGTAGCGGTGCGCAGCGGGACATGAAGGTCGGGACGGCCGCCGTTACGGGCGATCAGGGCGTCCGTACCGTCGCGAAGGTTGTCGTGGACGCCGTTCGCGTTCCCCGGGAACGGGATGCGACGCAACGTGTCCGGCAGGTTCCGGTAGAAGCCCGGGAAGAACCGGAACCCGTGCTCGCCGGGCAGCGGCTTGCGGCCGCCGCTGCCGGTGCCGGGTACGTCCATGCTACGGGCCTTGCCGCCGAGCGCCGTGTTGTACTCGTAGACCGTAACGGCGTAGCCGCGTTCGGCAAGCTCGTGCGCTGCACTCAGTCCGGACACACCTCCGCCGAGCACGGCGACGCTGGCACCAGGGGTGGCAGCGGTTCGCGTCCTGGCGGCGGCCGCGACGGGGGCTGTCACGCCCAGGGCGATCGCGCCGGAGATACCTCCTGCGGTGGACAGGAACTGACGCCGCGTGCGCCCGCTAGCCATGACATGACCTCCTTGACTGACCGGCTTCCGTGTATGCGCCAGCCTATGCGCGAAACCCACGAATATCCGCGGACCTGAATGACATTGCGCTGATCAGGGAAGCCAAAGCCGGGCACAAAGGCGGTCACTACGCCCGACGTGCCGCGCGCAACGTCCGTGCCGATGTCACACCGACGATGCCGGGACGCTCTCATACGTGAACACCGGTAACGGGAGGAACCAGCGATGGACGACGACCAGTACCCGGCGACGCGGGACTTCGTGCGCCACCGGGACCTGCTGTTCTCGATCGTGTACAACATCCTCGGCAGTGTCGCGGACACAGAAGACGTGCTGCAGGAGACGTGGCTGGCGTGGGCGAAACGCACGGGCGACGGGCCGGAGGTAGACAACCCCCGCGCGTACCTGGTCCGCGTCGCGGTCAACCAGGCGCTCGCCCGCCGGTCCACAATCGAGCGGCGGCAGGAGACGTACCTTGGCCCATGGCTGCCTGAGCCGCTGGTCGGGTCGCCGGCCGAGGCGCACGAGACGACCGAGTCAGTGTCGTTCGCAATGATGGTGGTGCTGGAGACGTTGACGCCACTGGAACGCGCAGTGTTCGTCCTCAGCGAGGTATTCGGCTATCCCCACACCGAAATCGCCGGGATCCTGGACCGCACGCCCGCGGCGGTACGCCAACTGGCGCACCGGGCCCGCAAACACGTCCAAGCCCGCCCC
>NZ_JBLROA010000150.1:0-2808 GCF_047921505.1 Micromonospora sp. SL1-18
GCTTGCGGGCCGCCTTGATTCTGTAGAGGACAATTCGGCAAACGTACTCGGTTCTCGGTTCTCGCTACGTGTCGAGCGGTGCCCCGTCACGGGACATTCTTGACAACCGCGTCCCACCAGCCCCGGTGCCGGCACACGGGCTGGTGGTGGGCCGTCTCACTCGCCAGGGCCAAGGGTCAGATCTCCTGCTCAGATGATCCGGAGCGTCGGCGCATGCGGATGGCTGCCTGGAGTTCGGTCAGGAAAAGCCAAAGGACACCTATGCCCAGCGGTACCCCCACCCAGGCACGCCAGCTGCCTTCGCTGACTTTCTCCGGCAAAAGAACGGCCCCAAGGAGGAGCAAGAACCCCAGCTTGATGAGTTCTTTCCGTCGCCCGCCCGACTTCACCATCGCCGATTCCTCCTGGTCGGCACCCTCCCGCATCGCCCTAGTCCCGGAGGTCCTGGGCTGCGCGGACGATGAGTCGCCGTGCGTCTTCTCCGGTCACGGCTTCCTTCCAGAGTCGTTCGATGGCTCGGGTGTAGGTGGCGGCTTCGTCGTCGCGGTAGGTGGTCTCGCCTACGAAGGTTTCCACGATGGCGACGTCGTCGTACATCTGGAAGGAGTTCTGCGGGGTGGTGGCGAGTTGGACGCCGAGCGGCAGGATGCCAAAGCGGATGTTCGGAACGCCGACGACGGTCTGCAGCCGGTCGAGCTGACCGCGCATGACCTCGGGCGAGGTGATCAGCCACCGCAGTACGGGCTCGGCGAGCAGGAACTCGAACCGCTTGCTGGTGTCGTACAGGAGCTGTTGACGCTGCATGCGGGTGGCTACGGCGGCGTCCACGTCGGCGATGTCAAGGTTGTGCAGCTCGACCATCTCGGTCAGGGCGCGGCGGGCGTAGTCGGCGGTCTGGAGCAGCCCGGGTACCCACACGGTCTCGAAGTGCCGGATCAGGCGCGACTCGGCGACCATCTGGTTGTAGCTGTCCTGAACGGCGGCCTGGCCCTGACGCATCCGGCGGCGGAAGCTGCGGTGCGCGGACTGGACCTCGCCGAGCATCCGCAACAGGTCCTGAGCGGCCGTGTCGTCGGCACCGCAGGCGCGTGCCCACGCGAACAGGTCGGCGGGAGCCGGCATCTGTCGGCCGTTCTCCAGTCGGGAGACCTTCGACGGTGCCCAACCGTTCGCCTCGGCGAGTTCCTTGCCGGACAGGCCGGCCTGCGTGCGCAGGGCACGCAGGCGATCGGCCAGTCCTTCGGGCTGTGTCAGCCACTCTTCCATCGGGTTCACGGGTGACTCCTCGTGCTAGGCAGCTGCTGCGCTCCGCGCGTTGTCCGGAGCGGCGTAGTGGACTGCCAGGTCCCGCCACGCACACGCCTGCACCACGGTCGCCGGTTCGGTCACCAGTTCGTTGCTGATCCGGTGGCCTACCTCGTCGAACCGCATCATGATGAGTCGGCTGGAGTCGAGCAACCACCAGTCGACGTTGCCGGCTGCGGGCAGCAAGCCAATCTCGTGTGCCCTCGCCCGTGTCAGGTAGCGCATCGTCTCGCCGGCTTCGACGTTCCACCGGCCGATCCAGCGTTCCCACCGCTGGTAGTCGGTCGGCGGTTCCTCGTGTACCCGCACGCGTTCGATCCGCTTGCCCTGCTGCGTCAACGCGGTGATCTGCTCGAACCAGGCAGCAAGCCCGGGAACCTCTGTCGGGGGCTCCGGGTCGCCGGCCAGGAACTTCGCCACCGTGTCGTGCTCGCTGGGCTCCAGGTAGACCGGCTGAAGCTCCAGCCGGAACGCGGTGTGATTGAACGTTCGGAGCTGGTCGGCGAACTCGTCATCGGTGAGCGGGGTGCCCATGCTCAGCCGATCTCGCGCAGCCGGTCGAGCACGTTGGCCGGAACGAACACGCCGTCCTCGTCGTCGGCCAGCTGGCGCAGCTGTGCGCGGGTCGCGTCATCCAGCTTGATCCCCTGCACGACGTAGCCACCCTCGGTCTTGTACAGCGCCGGGCATCCGCCGCCGCCGGAGGTGGCGTCCTTCCACAGGAACTCCAGGTTCCGCATTCTCAGGCCCCTTCCCTCGCTGCGCCTCGTGGCGCAGATACCTCGATGCTGCACTGCCGAGCATCTTCACGCAATCGCCCCGGCTGCTGATTAGGGCAACCGGGGCGATCTGGTGCGGGTGGCGGAACCTGGCAACCTCAAGCCTAGAGCAATTGCGCGCAATTGCTTGACGATGCGCGAGGGAGCGAGCATCATCGAAGTGCGCCGGAAGCCCGGCGCAGCGAGGCAAGTCAGGGCCGGGGAAGCCGGCCGACTCAACTGGGAGGTCTGGGCATGGTCCCGAACACGATCAAGGTTCCGGTTCCGTTCGAGTACGTGTTCCCGCAGGGTGCGTTGTGCCTGGGTGTGGAGCCGGTGACGGACTTCGACAAGCGCGGTCAGGGCGATGACCAGGCCCGCGACAAGGAGTCGGGCGAGCGCCTGTGGGTGGTCAAGGTTCTGGACCTGGACCCGGAGGCCGGCAAGTTCGGCGGGTCCAAGGAAGTGAAGGTGAAGATCGCCGCGCCGGTGCAGCCGGTGCCGCCGGCGTCGAAGATCCCGGGCTATCCGCCGGCGGTGGAGTTCTCCGACGTGACGCTGACGCCGTACGTCGATAGCCAGCGGTGCAAGGGCTCGGGGAAGTGCCGGGCGCGTCAGGCGTGGTCGATCCGCGCCGGTGCCATGACCGAGGCCGCGATCAAGCAGGCGGCCTGACCAGATTCGGATGCGCGGGGCGGGCTTCCTCCGCCAAGACGATTCCCGCCCCGCGCTTCACCTCGTCTCC
>NZ_JBLROA010000151.1:0-2804 GCF_047921505.1 Micromonospora sp. SL1-18
CGAGACGCACCCGGCCATTGGCGTCCCGCCCGGAACGGGCGTGCCGTCCCGCTTGTCCGGGTAGCTTCAGGCCATGCGCGTCGTGCAGCTCGCCACTCCCAAGCCCATCTCCAAGATCGGCCTCGGGACCTGGCAGTTCGGGTCGAAGGAGTGGGGCTACGGGCCCGACTACGAGCGCCGGGCGGCGGACATCGTCCGGCGGGCGATCGACCTGGGCGTCACCCTCTTCGACACCGCCGAGCTGTACGGCTTCGGCCGCAGTGAGCGGATCCTCGGCGCGGCGCTGGGCGAGGACCGGGCCAAGGTCGTGGTGGCCAGCAAGATCTTCCCGGTGTTGCCGGTCGCCGCCGTGGTGCAGCAGCGAGCGGTCGCCTCCGCCGCCCGGCTCGGCGTCACCTGCATCGACCTCTACCAGGTGCACCAACCCAACCCGGTGGTCGCCGACAGCACCACGATGCGGGGCATGCGCGCCCTGCGGGGGGTCGGGTTGGTCGGCGAGGTCGGGGTCAGCAACTACAGCCTGCGCCGCTGGCAGGCGGCAGAGGCGACGCTGGGCCGCCGGGTGCTGAGCAACCAGGTCCGCTACAGCATGATCGACCGCAGGCCCGAGGAGGACCTGATCCCGTACGCGGAGCAGGCCGGCCGGATCGTCATCGCGTACAGCCCGCTCGCGCAGGGCTTCCTCTCCGGCCGGTACGACGCCAAGCACCCGCCGCACGGGGCGGTCCGCCGGGCCAACCCGTACTTCCTGCCGGAGAACCTGGAACGCGGGGCCGCGCTGATCGCCACCCTGCGTGAGGTGGCCGAGGCGCACGACGCCACCTCCAGCCAGATCGCCCTGGCGTACCTGCTGCGTCACCCGAACGTGGTGGCCATCCCCGGCGCGTCCGGGGTGGAGCAGATGGAGCACAACGCCGCCGCCGCCGAGATCGACCTGGCCGACGACGAGTACGCGGCGCTGGCCACCGCCGCCCGCCAGTTCCGGCCGGTCACCGGGCTGGCCGCCGTACCCAAGCTGATCCGTGCCCGGACCCGGAGGTGACCCTGTCATGGACGACATCACCGCGCTGATCCTCGACGACCACGCCGCCTTCCGGCGGGGTTTCGCCCGGCTCGACGACGCCCGCGAACCGACCGAGCTGCTGGCCGTCTGGGAGGCGCTCGCCCTGCATCTGGACATCCACGCCGAGGCGGAGGAGGCGATCCTCTATCCGCACCTGGTGCGGCACGGCGAAGACGGCGCGGAGGAGACCGAGGACGCCATCGGCGACCACAACAAGATCCGCGACGCGATCGCCGAGTCGAAGCGCCACGAGGTCGGCTCGGACGCGTGGTGGGCGGCGGTGTGGACGGCCCGCCGGGAGAACAGCGAGCATCTGGCCGAGGAGGAGGACGAGGCGCTGCCGGACTTCCGCCGGCATGCCGACGTCGAGCTGCGTGCGCAGCTGGGGGCGCGCTGGCTGAAGTTCTACGGCGAGCACAAGAACGGCCGTAATCTGCCCTTCCTGGACAAGGACCCGGAGAAGTACGTGCGGGAACACCGCTGACCGTGGCCGATCTCCCCGACGTGGGGGAGGTCGTCAGGTCGGGCCGGGCGGAAGAATGGCCGGGTGAGGGTCGGCGGGGTGCTGGGACCGTTGGTGCGCGGGAGCACCTGGCGGCGTGCCGTGTTCCTGCTGCTCGGCGGGGTGCTCGCGCTGCCGTACGCGCTGCTCGTGGCGGCCTTCGCCCAGATGCTGGCCATCGACGACGTACCCCGGTCGGCGGTCTTCGGGCTGCTGCCGGGGGCCGTGGTGATCGCGGCCGTGCCGGTGTTCCTGACCGGTAGCCGGGCCCTGGAGATCGCCGCCGCGCGGGCGCTGCTCGCGGTCGACCTGCCCGAGCCGGCGGAGGGTCACCGGATCGACCGGGAGACCCGGCTGCGCGCCGCGCTCTGGATCGCCCTGCACCTGCTCACCGGCGGTCTGGTGCTGTTCGCGGCGATCAGCGCCCTCCCGATGGCGCTGGTCTTCCTGGCCCGGCCGATCGGCCTCGACCCGGCCTCGATCCCGGACGACGGGTTCGGGCCGTTGATCGCGGACCCGGTCGGGGCGACGCTGACCGGGGCGGTGTTGCTGGTCGGGCTCGGGTACGCGGTGGCTGGGCTGGGCGCGCTCGCCGCGTCGATGGCGCCGGTGCTGCTCGGCCCCTCGCAGGGTGAGCGGATCGCCGCGCTGGAGGCCCGGGCCGCCCGGCTGGCCGAGCGGAACCGGCTGGCCCGCGAGCTGCACGACTCGGTCGGGCACGCGCTGACCGTGGCCACCCTCCAGGCCGGTGCCGCCCGCGAACTGCTCGACGCCGACCCGGAGTTCGCCCGGCGGGCGCTACGCGCGATCGAGGAGACCAGCCGGCACGCGATGGACGACCTGGACCACGTGCTCGGGCTGCTACGGGAGTCCGAGGACGCCCGCCGGCCCGCCCCCGCCGCCCCGCAGCCGACGCTGGCTCGGCTGGACCGGTTGGTCGCCGACACCCGGGCCGCCGGCCTGGAGGTGGACGTGCTGGTCAGCGGGGCGGTCGGGGAGTTGCCCGCGGCGGTGTCCCGGGAGGGCTACCGGATCGTGCAGGAGGGCTTGACCAACGCGGCCCGGCACGGCCGCGGCCCGGTGCGGCTGCGGGTGGACGTACCCGCGACAGCGGCGGCGCCGGGCGGCGACGCGGTGTCGGAACGTCCTTCATCCGGTCCGGAGCGCCGCCTGGCGGCGTGGCGGCCGAATCATGGCCGCCAGCCGAGCGGGAAGTTGTCGGCGACGGCTCCAGGTCGT
>NZ_JBLROA010000152.1:0-2535 GCF_047921505.1 Micromonospora sp. SL1-18
TCTCCGACGGCACACCGGTCCACCCGGACAGCTACGACTACCGGCGGGCCGCCTGGGACGCCGTGCACTTCCCCCGGCTCCTGGACCGGTTCTGGCAGAACCTGCGCCGTGCCGTGGGCTGGAACGTGCAGTACGCCGGGGCGGTCGAGCCGCAGCGACGGCTGGCCCCACACGCGCACTTCGCCATACGCGGCACCATCCCCCGCGCCCTCGTCCGCCAGGTCGCCGCCGCCACCTACCACCAGGTGTGGTGGCCTCCCGCCACCGAGCTGGTCTACCAACCGGGGAGGGCGCCGCAATGGGATGCCGATGCGGGCGGCTACACCGACCCGGACTCGGGTGAGCCGCTGCCGTCGTGGGATGACGCCCTGGACCTGGTCGACGCCGACCCCGACGCCCAGCCGATGCACGTCGTCCGCTTCGGCGTCCAAGTCGACGCCAAAGGCGTGCTCGCCGGCACCAAGGACGCGGACCGGTGCGTCGGCTACATCACCAAGTACCTCACCAAGCAGGCCGCCGACTGCCACGACGTGACCACCGCCCGGCAACGGGCACACCTCGAACGGCTCTGGCAGGAGCTGCGGCACACGCCGTGTTCGGAGCGGTGCGCCAACTGGCTGCTCTACGGCATCCAACCCAAAAAGGCCCGGCCCGGGTTGAAGCCCGGCAACTGCAAAAGCAAGGTCCACAAACGCGAAACCCTCGGCATCGGCGGCCGGCGCGTCCTCATCTCCCGCCAATGGTCCGGCAAAACCCTCACCGACCACCGGGCCGACCGGCGCGAGTGGGTCAAGGCGCTGCTCGGCGTCACCACCGACGCCGACACCGCCCCGACCGGCTCCGACACCGTCCGGCACGCCTGGGAACTCGCCCGGCCAACCGACCCCGACGTGCCACCCCTCGGCCACCGGGTCTTACGGGCGATCTCTGAACGCATCCAATGGCGCGCCCAGCTCGACGCGGCAAGACGTGCTGCGGTCCCGCCCGATGTCTCGGCAACTGTGAACGGTTCGGAGTCACGGAGGGAGGAGCAGTGACGCGTACACCGGTCGTTGACCATCTGTGGTCGGTTGAGGATGTCTCGGCGTTCCTCGGGGTCCCGGTCGAGACGCTGTACCAGTGGCGCAAGCGCAAGTACGGGCCGCCGGCTGGCCGCGTCGGGCGTCACCTGCGCTACGACCCGGCCGACGTGCGGGCCTGGTTCAAGCGACAGGCCGCGTAGGCCGTGGCGCACATCGAAGACCGCTGGTACAAGACGGTTCGCCATCCGGGCGGGCGCACGGAGCGGGTAAAGGCGGCGCTGTTCGGCAAAGGGCTGCGGTACCGGGTCCGGTACATCGGCCCCGACGGGCGTGAGCACAAGAAGTCGTTCCCGGACCGGGCCAAGCGGGACGCTGAGGCGTTCCTCGTCTCGGTCGAGTCGGACAAGCTGCGTGGTGCCTACGTCGATCCTGCCGCTGGGCGCATCACCTTCGCCGAGTACGCCGAGGAGTGGATACGGACTCGCGCGTTCGATGAATCCTCCCGCGAGAGCACCGAACTCCGGGTTCGTAAACACCTGCTGCCGTTCTTTGGCCACCGGCAGCTGTCGGCCATCAAGCCGGGCCAGATCCGTGAGTGGGACCGCAACATGGTCGGCGTTCTCGCCCCTGCCTCCCGTGCCGTGGTGTTCACTCACCTCCGCTCGATCCTCGCGGCGGCAGTGGACGACGAGCGCATCGCCAAGAACCCGTGCTCCGCCCGTTCCGTGATTCCACCCCGGGCAGTGCAGCGGAAGGTGGTGCCCTGGAAGCCGCAGGAGGTTGCCGCGGTACGGGCCAACCTGCCCGAGCGCTACCGGGTCGCGGTTGACATGGGCGCTGGCTGTGGCCTCCGTCAGGGGGAAATCTTCGGCCTGTCTGTGGCCGACATCGACTTCGACGGCGGCTGGCTGCACATCGTTCGTCAGGTCAAGTATGTCCGGTCCCGGCTTGTCTTCGGACTTCCCAAGACCGACCGGGACCGCCGTGTGCCGCTGCCTGGCACCGTCGCGCGAGCACTACAGGCGCACCTCGACCGGTTCCCGCCCGTCCACGTCACTCTCCCGTGGGAAGACCCGGCCAGCGCCGAGACACAGACTCACGCCCTGGTCCTCACCACCACCCGCGACAGCGCGCTCCGGCGAACGACCTTCGACAAGGTCGCATGGAGGCCTGCCGTTCGTGCGGCTGGGATGGTTTCGAGCCGTTCTACCGGCATGCACGCCCTGCGGCACTTCTACGCCTCGGCGCTTCTGGATGCGGGGGAGAGCATCAAGGCCCTCGCCTCCTACCTCGGTCACACCGATCCTGGCTTCACTCTCCGCGTCTACACCCACCTCATGCCATCGAGCGAGGAACGGACCCGCCAGGCGATCGACAGCCTCTTCCCGGATCTCGTTGCGGAGGAGGGAGACGCCCTGCAGACGCCCTGACAGTCATGATCGGTGGTGTTTCCGCAGCTCACGATATGTGTGGTCCTCATAATCCGGCGTACAGGTCGACTCGTCCGTCGCCC
>NZ_JBLROA010000153.1:0-2405 GCF_047921505.1 Micromonospora sp. SL1-18
TAGAAATCCGTGAGCGACGACAGGCTCGACACCTGGCATGCTGTTTGTACCGATAAAATGCCTAGAGTCCGGTAGGTGCCAGAGAGCGACACCTGCGTGCCGACGAGGTCGACCGCCTCACCAGCGGGGCCACAGCCGCCAGCACGGCCCGTAGGCATGATATCGTGATAACACAACTCTGGATCGGAGGTGCCACATGCCCAATATCCTCGTCCGCGATCTTAGTCAAGAGGCCGTCGACCGCATCGACGCCACAGCCGCCAACCTCGGGCTGTCCCGCAACGAATACCTACGCCGTAAGTTCGAGGAGAACATCAGCCCTGCCGGCGAGCGGACGGTCACCGCCGAGGACTGGCAACGATCCGCAGAGGCATTCGCGGATCTGGCCGACCCTACGGTGATGGAGGACGCGTGGCGGTGACGAGCTGGCTGATCGACAAGTCCGCGTACATTCGGCTCCAACTCGGCCAAGCGGCGAACCGCGACGCGTGGAGCGCACGCATCAGCCGCGGGTTGGTCCGGCTCTCCACCATCACCCGGCTCGAACTTGGCTACTCAGCACGCTCCGGAGAAGTGGGGCGTCGACAGTTCGCCGCCCCACCACTGTCCTTGATGCCGGTCGAGCACCTGACACCCGCCATCGAGGACCGGGCACTGGAGGTGCAGATGCTGCTTGCCGATCGAGGCCAGCACCGTGCCCCGTCAATCCCTGACCTCCTGATCGCGGCGACTGCTGAAAAGACGGGACTGACCATCCTCGCCGTCGACAAGGACTTCGACCTCATCGCCGCGGTCACGGGCCAGTCGGTTGAAACCCTGCCTGGCTAACTGGTCCGCGACGGACGCTGTTGCGTTGTCGGATCGGTGGACGCGCCGGGCTGCGTCAGCGGGCATTGGTCAGATCGCTCGGGCCAGTTCGGTGAACGCGGCGGCCACCCGAGTCGCGGGTGGGGCGTCGAGTCCGAGTTCGTAGTGTCCGCGTCGCAGGTTCTGAACGAAGGCGTGCCCGGTGATGATCGTCTGCGCGGTGCGGTCGGTGCACAGGTCACGCATCGGTCTGAGCCGGTGCTTGAGCTGGCTGTGATCAGCCTCGATCGCATTGTTCGCGTGCCGTGTACGGTGCCAAAACTCTGTTTCAGGCTTGTGAGCTGCGAATCTTGCGAGTAGCTCAGGCTGCCCGGTGATACTCGTTGATCACGCCGCCCAGGACGCGGCGCCGCCGGATCGGCTTGTCGATCGCGACGACCACACCGGGGTCGTAGTCGGGTGGATGCTGATCCAGGCTCTGGTGCGGCCGGTGCCAGTCGAAGTGGTCCTCATAGTCGCGTAACACGGCACGGGCGTGATGTTCGTTGTAGATCAATACCCGGTCGGTGCACTCGGCCCGGACACTGCGCACGAAGCGTTCCGCGAACGCGTTCGCCCGGGGCGTGCGCGGCGGAGTCTTCACCACGTCGATGCCTTCGGCGGCGAACACCGTGTCGAACGACGCGGTGAACTTGGCGTCGCGGTCGCGGATCAGGAACCGGAACAGTGTCATACGGTCACCGAGGTCCAGCACCAGGTTGCGGGCCTGCTGGGTAGTCCAGGCGGCGGTCGGGTGGGCGGTGACGCCGAGGATGTGCACCCGTCGGGTCCTGATCTCCATGACGAACAGCACATACAACCGCCGCAGCGTGACGGTGTCGATGTGGAAGTAGTCGATCGCCAGCAGGCCGGACGCCTGCGCGCGCAGGAACGTCCTCCAATTGGTGTCGATCCCGGGTGGCGCAGGACCGCGCTTCGAGCTGGCGAGGATGCGACGGATGGTGCCGGCGCCGACCCGATGGCCGAGCCCGACGAGTTCGCCTTGGATGCGCCGGTGCCCCCAGCCGGGATTTTCCCTGGCCAAGCGCAGGATCAGGTCCCGGAGGTCGTCGCTGATCGGTGGTCGTCCGGGCCGGTTCGGGTAGGTCCAGTGCCGGCGGACCAGCCGGCGGTGCCAGGCCAGCAGGGTGGCTGGGGTAACGATCCGATGCCTCCAGAGTTCCCGCGGCAGTGCCCGGACCAGCGCGGACAATACCGCCCGCTCCGGCCACGACAAGCGCGGCCGACCGACCTGACGGCGTAGCACCGCCACCTCATGGCGCAGCACCAGCAACTCAGCGACCAGCGCGGACTCGCTGCACGTGGCCAGCGGCAACCAGCCGAACATCCGCACCGCACTCAGGTACAGCAGCCGAACCAACACACCTGCCATCCTGCGTCCTTGTCGCGAAACAGCAGCTCACACCCTGTGCGACGAGTTTTGGCACGGTACAGGGTGTTGCGGCGTTTGCCTGGGGTTCGTAGGCAAACCTTGACCTCGTCCTTGGCCACGTCCAACGCGGCGCATCGATCATGCAGGACGTCCATGGTGTCCTCCT
>NZ_JBLROA010000154.1:0-2317 GCF_047921505.1 Micromonospora sp. SL1-18
TCCCTCTTAACCGGCTAATCGTCGTGTTCCTGCAGGTCAGCGACACGCCGTGGCTCGGCGGTTGTTGGAGCCATGCGGGTCGCTGGTGCTACATGTGTTTCCCATGGATGTCAGGGCTGTGTTGCGGCTCGAAGAACGCGGCGAGGGGTGGGTGCTCGTCGGCGGGGCGGCTGCACGGTTCGGACTGGTCGACGAGTATCTGAGCCATCTGCTGGACCGGAATTACTCCCGCGCGACGGTCCGGGCCTACGGGTTTGACCTGCTCGCGTTCTGCCGGTGGTTGACCGAGCAGGACCTTGAGTTGGAGGCGGTCACTACCAACGTCTTGCTCGACTATCTGAGGGCCTGCAGGGAAGCGACAGTCCCGGGGCGGCCGGGGCCGAATGTAGTGACGATGACCGGTCAGCGGGTGGATCGGTACGCAGCCACGACGATCAACCGCCGCCTGGCGGCGATCTCCGGGTTGTTCACCTTCGCTGGGCTGCGTTCCCCGGATGCGAAGAATCCGGTGCCGCGGGGGCGGGAGGCCCGCTGGACGGTCTCTGGGGAGCGGTCGGGGATGTTGGCGCACACGACGCGGCGGCGTAAGTCCCGTTCGGCGTTGCGGCTGCGTGAGCCGACGAAGCTGCCGGTTGCGTTGTCCGCGTCGGACGCCGCCGAGCTGGTCGGGAGCCTGCGCACGTGGCGTGACCGGGCGATCGCTGGGCTGATGCTGTGGTGCGGTCTGCGGTCTTGTGAGGTGCTGGGCTTGGGCGTCAGGGATGTCGACATCGGCGGCCGGTGGGTCACCGTGACCGGCAAGGGCTGCAAGCAGCGGCGTGTCCCTCTGGATGCGGACGTCGCTTCGGTGATCGACGTGTATCTGCTCGTCGAACGTCCCGAGTCGACCTCCGACCGGCTCTTCCTCGTGGCCAAGGGCCCGCACCGCGGACAGGGCTTGACTCCGGCCGGGCTGCGCACGATCTTCCGCTACCACCGAGAACTGACGGGCGTGAAGGGCGGACACCCGCACGCGCTGCGGCACACATTCGGCACCGTGCTGGCAGAGGCAGGTGTCGATCTCGCGGTGATGCAGGCGCTGCTCGGGCACGCGCATGTCGACACCACCGCACGGTATGTCCATCTCGCTCCGGCCCACGTGAAAGCCGAGTTCGATGCTGCACGCGAACGCCTCCGCGCCCAGAACCGTTGACGCCGCCGACCTGCGCCTGCGCGGCGAGGATCTTCTAGCCGCCTACCTTGATCGCCTCCACGCGACGGGCCGGGGGAACGTGTCGTATGAGCGGGCGGCACGAAGATTCTTCCGCGCCTGGCCCGACCCACATGCCTGGGCCGCCCAGCCACTTCAGGACCGGCTCGCCGATGACAAGGCAACACGGCCAGTCATCACGTTCCTGATGCTCCACCAGGGCCTGCACCCCGGATACGACTACCTGCTGGAACGCAAGCTCTCGCCGATCTGGCGGGAGATCCAAGGTGGCCCGCTGCAGGCCGAGATCGACCGATTCCTGAACGCTGCTGAGACCCTCGGATTCACGATGCGCACCCGCCTGGCCACCGGCTCGCAGGTCCCGGTGCGGTTGCTGATCCAGACGGGCCGACGGATCGACGAGCTGGTCCAGGACGACCTGGACGAGTTCGCCGAAGCCTGTCACGAGCGCACCCGTCGCACCAGGACCAGCCACCGCCATTACCTGTCGGCGATCAGCAACACCCAGACGGTCCTGTTCCACCTCGGCATCCTCGACGCGCTGCCCCGATCCGGTGGCCCGGCCCCGTTGGAGGAGCGGCTCGCGCAAGTTACCGCGCCGATCCGGGCCGAGATGATCGCCTACTTGGAACGCAAGAAGGCAACCTGCCACGCCAAGACCGTCTCGGCAATGGCGACCCGGCTCAAGCACTTCGGCGTCTTCCTGACCGCCATCGACCCCGACCTGACCACGGTGAGAGACCTGGACCGGCGCCGTCACATCGAACCCTGGCTCGCCTCGCTGTCGGACACCATCAGCGAGAAGGACGGGCAGCCGATCAGCATCGGCGACCGCAACCGGCGGGTGGTGGCCGTGGCCACGTTCCTCACCGACATCACCGAGTGGGGCTGGGACGCCGCCCCGGCCCGCAAGGTGATGTTCCGCGACGACATCCCCAAGCTCCCGCAGGTGCTGCCGCGTTACCTGCCCGTGGACGCCGACCGGCGCCTGACCGCCGCGCTGACCGAGCATCCCGACAACGAACTCGCCGCGCTGGCGCTGCGCCTGCAACGGGCCTGCGGGCTGCGCATCGGGGAACTGCTTGACCTGGAACTGGACTGCGTGCA
>NZ_JBLROA010000155.1:0-2267 GCF_047921505.1 Micromonospora sp. SL1-18
CAGCATCATGACCACCGGCTTCACCGTCGCGCAGTTGCGGGCCGTCGCCACCGACGCTGTCTGGGCACCGTCCCTGCACAACACCCAGCCGTGGCGGTTCCGGCTGCGCGACGGCGGAATCGAGCTGTCCGTCGACCCGCTGCGCCGGCTGCCCGCCACCGACCCGAGCGGGTGGGGCGCCCGGATCGCCTGCGGGGCGGCCCTGTTCAACCTGCGGCTGGCGCTCGCCGTGGCGGGCACCCCGGCCACCGTCCGGCTCCGCCCGTACCCCGCCGACCCGGACGTGGTGGCCCGGCTGGTCCCCGACGTGCCGCGCCGCCCCACTCCCACCGAGCAGAGCCTGTACGCGGCGGTCGGCCGCCGGTTCAGCAACCGCGCCCCGTTCTGGCCCGACCCGGTCTCCGCCGACGCCCGGTGGCGGCTCGGCGAGGCCGCCCGGGCCGAGCAGTGCTGGCTGGAGCTGCTGATCGGCACCAGCGCGGTCAACGCTTTCGCCGAGATCGCCCGCAGCGCCCACCGGGTCCTCGAACGCGACCCCGCGTACGTGGCGGAGCGGATCGCCTGGATCCGCTCCGAACCCTCCCCGGACGGCGTGCCGACCGCCGCCGGCGGCCCGCAGAGCGAGCCGCAGGACCTGCTGCCGCAGCGCGGCTTCGGCGGCCGCAACCGGGCGCCGGGGCGGGATTTCGAACCGGAGCCGCTGGTCGCGGTGCTGGGATCGGCGGGGAACACCACCATCGACCAGATCGTCGCCGGCCAGGCCCTGCAACGGGTGCTGCTGACGGCCACCGACGCCGGGCTGAGCGTATCGATGATCTCCCAGCCGATCGAGGTGCCCGGGGCGCGGGAGGCGCTGCGGCTGTCCCTGGGCCGGTTCGGCACCCCGCAGATGGGGATGAGGATCGGGTACGGCCAGCCCGGCACCGCCACCCCGCGCCGCCCCGTCGACGAGGTGCTCGACCTGCCGGTGGCGCCGTCCTGAGCCGCCGGACGGTGTCGCGTCAGGCCGCCGGGGTGACGTCGGCCAGCAGTTCCGCCTCGCGGTCCGGGTCGAGCCCCACCGGTGTCCGGGCCGGCCGGCCGGCGCGGGGCGGCACCTGACCCACCTCGCACAGCCAGCGCCAGGTGTCGGCGACCGTGTCCGCCGCTGGCCGGCAGGCCAGCCCCGCCGCGTACGCCCGCTCGACGGGGCGCTCCTGCAGCCACCGGAACTCGTGCCCCGGCGGAATCCAGATCGGCAGGTCGTTCCAGGGCACGACACCGGCGGCCAGGATCCGCTCGGGATCGGTCCAGCGCAGCGCCGCGTCCGCACCGGTCACCGCCACCGCCGCGTCGAGCAGCTCACCCATCGTCGTGTGCCCGCTGCGACCCACCACGTTGTACGCCCCGCCGGTGCCCTCGGCGCCCCGGTCCAGCAGCCAGATTGCCAGGTCCCGGACGTCGATGTACTGCACCGGCAGGTCGCGCGGCCCCGGGGCCAGCACCTCTCCGCCCCGGGCGATCCGCCGCAGCCACCACGGCAGCCGCCCGATGTCCTCGCCCGGCCCGAGGATCAGTCCGGCACGGGCCAGCAGTGCCCGCTCGCCGAAGACCTCCACCGCGGCCCGCTCCCCACCGGCCTTGAGCTGTGGATAGTCGCCGTCGACCGCGTCGGCGGACGCCTCGACGACCGGCGCGTCCTCGGCCGAGCCCGGCTCCACCGGCTCGGCGTAGACCGAGCCGCTGGAGACGTAGCCGTAGTGCCCGACCGAGCCGGCCAGGGCGCGAGCGGCGTCCCGCACCGCCCGGGGCGCGCCGTCCCAGGTGTCCACCACCAGGTCCCACTCGCCGCCGGCGAGCGCCGTCAGCCCGTCCGGCGCCGTCCGGTCCCCTCGCAACCGGCGTACGCCCACCGGCACGTCGCCGTGCAGGCCCCGGTTGAACACCGTCACCGACCAGCCGCGCCGTACCGCCTCGGTCACCACGGCCCCACCGACAAATCCTGTTCCGCCCAAAACCAGCAGCCTCATGCGCCCCACCCTGCCCCGTGCGGTACGGATCGGTGGGCGATGTTCACGGCGAGCAGATCTGCCCACGGCAGAAGCCCGCTCCCCGCCGACCGGGCCGAGGCGGGTCGGGCCGCTGCCCGGTCGGGTGCTGTGGGAGGCGATGTCCGGTTTGGGGGTGTGGTCGGCGGCGCCCCGGGCCGGAATGGCTGGCGGCCGGGGGTGGTTGAACACGGGTGCACGGCCGAGGAAGACCACCGCCGCCTGGTGAGGCGGGGTGCG
>NZ_JBLROA010000156.1:0-2134 GCF_047921505.1 Micromonospora sp. SL1-18
GAGTCGGGTCGGGAACTGGAGAAGTGATGATCACTGACGGTAGGGCCGAGGGCCTGCCTTCCGCCGGTTTCCCGGTCGGTTGTGCGCTCACTCGTGCCCGTGGTCAGGTCGTCACCGCTCCAGCTCCCGCCACGTCGAACCGTGCATGCGGTTCTCCCGCACACGGCTCACCGACGCCGTTCACCGCCGGCATTCGGTTTCTCCCGCCAGGGCTTGTTCGCCCTGGGTGCGACAACGATTCCGTTGAGGCTGATCAGGCCGCATTGGTCCGGCGACAGGTAGGCGACCACGGACATGCCGAAGCGTCGTCCGCGTTTGTGTCGCTTCCCGACGAAGATCATCAGCCGTTCCTTCGCGTAGTTCCTGATCTTGTCGAATCGGACGGTCGAGTGGCCGTAGCGGAAATACGCCGCCCAGCCCCGCAGGAACATATTGAGATCCTCGACCACCGTTTCGACGCTGAGCAGCAGCCTCGACCGGACCGTGAGCTCACGGATCCGCTCGCGGGCACGCCGCATCGCCTTGTCGGAGGGCCAGCGGGCCAGGAACATGACACCGCGCTTGCCCCGCACGCCCCGCGACCGCACCCACTTGTGGTGAAAGCCCAGGAAATCGAAACCCGGGCCGTCCTCCTGCAGGTGCACGATGCGGGTCTTGGCTTCTTTCGGCTCCAGGCCGAGTTCGGCCAGCAGGCTCCTCAACCGCGCAAGAGCGGCCTCGGCCTGCTCACGGGTAGCACACATGACCAGCACGTCATCAGCGAACCGGACCAATACCCCATGCGCTCGGCGATCCCACGCCCGGTCGAGCCGGTGCAGATACACGTTGCACATCAAGGGACTGATCACCCCGCCTTGCGGGGTTCCGTTCACCGAACGCCGAACCACACCCGCGTCCATCACCCCAGCGCGCAGGATCACCCGCAGAAGCTTGAGCACGGACTGGTCAGCGACACGTTCCTCGACCGCTTGCATCAACCTGTCCTTCGGTATCGCCTCGAAACAGTTCGCGATATCCGTCTCCACCACCCACCGGCGGCCCCGCCAAGCCTCATCGATGACGACTTGAAGAGCGTCGTGCTGCCCAAGCTTCGGGCGGAACCCGAAACTGCACGGCAGAAAGTCCGCCTCGAAGACCGGCTCAAGCACGATCTTCACGGCAGCCTGCACGACCCGGTCCCGAACCGCGGGAATCGACAACGGCCGCTGTTCACTGGTACCCGGCTTCGGGATGAACACCCGACGCGCTGGCAACGGCCGATACCTGCCTTCCCGCAACTCGGCGGCCAGCTCATCGAGCAGCCGGGCAACCCCATACTCCTCGACAGCGGCCAAAGTGGTGCGGTCGATGCCCGGCGCGCCGTCATTACGTCGCACCGCGACCCACGCACGCCACAGGACGTCCCTGCGCAGGACCTTGTCCCACAGCGTGTGGAACCGTCGTCCGGGATCGGCCTTGGCCGTCCGGTACAGCGTGTGTTGCAGGGCACGCACCTTGTCCAGCAGAAAACGTCCACTGTCGGCGGGACTAGCCGAATCGGCACTCACCGGGCACCTCCATCTACCACGACACGCATCGACGAAGTAGTGGCCCTTCCCTCACCGCCGGTTATGTTGTCCGGTCGGCTCGATCGGTACTACGGCCACCTCCGACGCCCTTCCGGCCGGCTTCCACTTCCCGGCTCATCACCGGTTATAGGTCGCCGCACTCCAGCGGCCTTGCGCAGCCCGCTGGGCCGGGGAGGGCCTCTCCAGTTCCCGCCGTCACTATCCGAACGTTCCGAGCCCCTTACGCCGGGGAGTCCTTCACGGCTGCGCTTCCAGGCTCTTCACCGTTTCCATGGCCTTCGCCCTTCTCCTCCGGGCTCGGCACTCCCTTGCCCCGCCCCACGGGCGGGTGATGTAACGACGCGGCAGGCTTCACTTCACGTTACGGACCGTTCGGTTGCACGCCATCTCAGGCGCTTGACGCTGGGCTTCGACCCCGTCCGTTTCCAGACGAAACCGCCAGCCTGCTACCGGGCCACCTGGCTGTTACCCGGACCGGACTTTCACCGGCAAGCGACGACGAGCTTACGAGTCAGTCGTCAACCACTCACATGATCAACCACCTATCCCTACTGGACACACAGGAG
>NZ_JBLROA010000157.1:0-2112 GCF_047921505.1 Micromonospora sp. SL1-18
GATTCTGGACGGTGCCGCATGAAACCCCACCCCACCCACACCCGTTCGGAGCGCGTTGAGGGCCTGGTCCTCGTCGTCATCCTCCTGCTCGTAGCCGGGTTCGCCGGGGCGGCATCGTTCACCCACGTCAAGGAATGGACCCTCGCCAACAGCCCCACCGGCACCGGCCAGTGGTTCGGCTGGGCCAACGCCGTCATCTCCGAACTCGTCCCCGTCGCCGCCCTGCTGACCATCCGCCGCCGACGCCGCACGGGCGGGCCGATCGGCTACCCGATGTTCCTGCTCCTCGCCGCCGTCGTCCTGTCCCTCGCCGCGCAACTCGCCGTGGCCAAGCCCGGCCTGTCCGGCTGGCTCCTGTCCGCCGTCCCCGCCCTGGCCTTCATGGGCCTGTCCAAGCTCATCCTCGGCACCGCACCCACCCCGGCCCCGGCCGACGAACCCGCCACCGCCCCGGCTCCGCCGGTCATCGCCCGCCCGGCCCGCCCGGTCGAGCCATCCGCCCCGCCCGTCGAGCCGATGCCGGCCACGCCTGCGCCGGAACCGGTCGCCCTGGTCCCGGTCGAGCCACCGATCCGCCCCGCCCCCGTCGAGCCGACCCGCCCGGCCCCGGTCGCCCCGGTGCCTCCGGCCGCGTTCACCCGCCGCAACGGCGTCCCGCTGATCGGAGAGGTGACCCGATGACCGACGCACTCCTCACCGGCCTGCTTCTCGTCGCCGGCCTCGCCCTGTTCGCCTGGGATCAGTACCGGCTCTACGCCGCCCGCTACGAACTGGCCGCCCTCCAACGCGCCGCCCTCCGCGACCCGCTGACCGGCCTCGCCAACCGTGCCGGCCTCGCCGACGCCTGGACCCAGCTCGCGCCGCTGCGCCCGTGGGTGGTCGTGGTCGACCTGGACGGCTTCAAGCCGGTCAACGACACTCACGGCCACGCCGCCGGGGACCTGGTCCTCACCGCCGTAGCGGAACGTCTGCGCCGGGTTCACGGTGTGGCCGCCCGCCTCGGCGGGGACGAGTTCGCCGCCCTCATCCTCGACCCCGACCCGGCCGCGGCTGCCCGCCGGCTGGCCGCCGCGATCGCCGCCCCGGTCCGGCTTCCCTCCGGCGTGATGGTGTCGGTGAGCGCGAGCATCGGCCTCGGCTCCACCGGCGGGGACCTGCCCGCCGCCCTCGCGGATGCTGACGCGGCCATGTACCGGGCCAAGACCACCCGGTGTGGCGTCGCCCTGTACGAGCCACACCGCGATGACCACACCCGCCCCGCCGCCGCCCCCCGACCGATCGTGCGGACCCGGAACATGTCCACCCGGCCGGTGGAGGTGACACGGTGAAGATCCGCCTCATGGGCACCGACGCCGAGTGCGCCGCCGCCCTAACCGCCCTGCGCTCATCCCGACTCGTCCGCGTGACCACCGTGGACGGCCCATACCTCAACCGCCGCGACACCCGCATGCGCCTGTACGTCGATGCGGAGGTCACCACCGCCGAGACCGAGGGCGGTACGCGATGACCGCCCCCACCCTGCCCATTCCCACCCCGGCCGAGGACACCACGCCTCGGCCGGGCTCCCGGGCCGCCCGCATGCTCATGCCCCGCTCCGTCGACGTGGTCAAGGATCTGGCGGCCGACTACGGCGTCTGCACCCGCCCCGTCAGCCTCCGCCGCACCGACCTCGACTCCGGCGTCACTGAGGTCATCGACATGCCCTGCGGCGCGACGCAGGAAGCCAAGTGCCCCGCCTGCGCCAAGCGGGCGAGGAAGCTGCGGCAGCAGCAGATCCGCGAGGGCTGGCACCGTACCGACGAACCCGACCCCGGTCCCCTGCCGGCCACCGAGGCGCAACGCGGGCTGATCGTGGCTCGGGCGCATCTCGAGTTCGCCCGCGACGAGGCCGCTCGGGCGTCGCAGTGGGATCAGGTCGCGGACCTGGACGACGCCATCGGAGAACTGGAAGCCCAGATCACCACCGAAGGACTCCGGGGCCGCCCCGCACCCCCGCACGGCAGCGACGACCAGGAGGACAGCGACGGCAAGCGCCGGGTGCGCTCCACCAAGCGCCGGCAGGACGCCCCGGACCTGCCCCGCCTGCCCGTCGACAACCGCACTGTCGGCCGT
>NZ_JBLROA010000158.1:0-2073 GCF_047921505.1 Micromonospora sp. SL1-18
CTTAGGGCTTGCAGAGGAACAAGTAGCAACTTCGCATACGCTGGCTGTCTAATGTGGTATGCGACTGGTGTCGGGGGCCGAGGCGTTACTGGCAGCCAAGTTCCAGGTGATCTTGCCGCATCTGGATGAGCGGCAGCGCCGTCTGCTGATGGGGGCCGAGGCCCGGATCCTCGGGCACGGTGGGATCAGGCTGGTGGCCCGAGCGGCCGGTGTCGCGGAGAGCACGGTGTCGAGAGGCGTATCCGATCTTGACGCTGGTGCAGAGCCGTTGGGTCGTGCCCGCAGGCCCGGTGGAGGGCGTAAGCGGGCGGCGGAGCTGGATCCCGGGCTGCGTCCGGCGCTGCTGGCCCTGGTCGAGCCGGATGAGCGGGGCGATCCGATGTCGCCGCTGCGATGGACGACGAAGTCGACCCGCAGGCTGGCGGCCGAGCTGACCCGACGTGGCCATCGGATCGGTGCTGACACCGTCGCCGACCTGCTGCGTGAGGAGGGGTTCAGCCTGCAGGGCAACGCCAAGACCGTTGAGGGCGCCCAGCATCCCGACCGCGACGCGCAGTTTCACTACCTCAACGAGGCCGCCCGCGCCCACCGGGACGCCGGACAGCCGGTGATCAGCGTGGACACCAAGAAGAAAGAGCTGGTCGGCCTGTTCGCCAATGCCGGGCGGGAATGGCAGCCGTCCGGCGAACCGGTCGAGGTCAACGTGCACGACTTCGCCGACAAGCTGCTGGGCAAGGCCGTGCCGTACGGCGTCTACGACACCACCGCCGACACCGGCTGGGTCAACGTCGGCACCGACGCCGACACCGCCGCGTTCGCGGTCGAATCGATCCGCCGCTGGTGGCAGGCCGCCGGCCGCGGCGCCTACCCGCACGCCGACCGGCTGCTGATCACCGCCGACGGCGGGGGATCCAACGGCTACCGCACCCGCGCGTGGAAGACCGAGCTGGCGGCGCTGGCAGCCCAGACCGGTCTGACCATCACCGTGTGCCACCTGCCGCCGGGCACCTCGAAGTGGAACAAGATCGAACACAGGCTGTTCTCGAACATCTCGATGAACTGGCGCGGCAGGCCGCTGACCAGCCACGAGGTGATCGTCAACACCATCGCGGCCACTACCACCCGCACCGGCCTGCGCGTGCACGCCGAACTGGACACCGGCTGCTATCCCACCGGGGTGAGGATCAGCGACGCCCAGATGACGGCCCTGCCCATCACCCGCCATGCCTTCCACGGCGAGTGGAACTACACGCTGCACCCCGACCGGACCCCGGGGCTGTCCGGTGACCGGGCCGCCGGCGACCTGCCGGCAGCGCCGAGTCCTGACAGTCTGTCCGGCCCCAGCCTGACCGGCATGGCCGAGCAGGACCTGCAGAACCTGACCGCCGCGCTGGACGGGATACGCCAGACCCGCAGGCAAGCCCGACAGCAGCGGGCCACCGAGCAGGCGCTGCACGAGGGTCGCAAACCCCACGCCCCCCGATCCGGCCGCCCGCCCCGGTTCGGCTTCGGCGACCAGGTCCTGGCCACCATCCTGCACCTGCGGCTTTCCCTGCCCGAAGAAAACCTGGCCGTGATGTTCACCGTCAGCCGCAGCACCATCCGCCGGGCCATCGACGAAGTCCGGCAACTGCTTGAACAGCACGGAACCAACATCGAGCCCGTCGCCACACCGGGACCGGTGGCAGACCTCCTCGCCAACCAGCCAGCCAGCACGAGATGATCGAGACGGCGTGTTATTCATCTGCAAGCCCTTAGTGGTCCGCTCCGTAAGTCCTTCGGGGGTTGACTGGCCGGGGTTTGGGTGCAGTCGTGGTCAGGGGGCGATCGGGCCGATGTGGATGTCGCAGACGAAGTCGAAAGCCTCTTCGGGACTGCCGGTGATCCAGATCTGGTTCTCGTAGCTGTTGGTGCTGGCCACGTAGATGGCGGTGCCCCAGCGGTGCGCGGACCCGCCGTATCGGAACCGCATCAGCGGCAGGTGTTCACCGTCGTTGAGTTCACCGGTGATGTAGGCGAACTGGCCGTGGTAGCGCACGTGCACCGCGGCCAGCTGCGGCCACTTCGCCTTGG
>NZ_JBLROA010000159.1:0-2070 GCF_047921505.1 Micromonospora sp. SL1-18
ATCTGCCGGGCGGGAGACCATGCACATCCGCCTCCCGCCGAGTGACCACCTCCCGCCCCCGCCGGTTCACCACGACCACATAGTTCTGCACCAGCACCTGCCGCAGCGTCTCCACCGCCGGGAGCTGCGCCAGCCACGCCGGCGCATCCGCCGCGTACACCGCCTCCAGCAGGGTGAACCCGTCCTGTCCGTAGGCGGCAGCGAGGGCGTCGCGTTTGGACTGCGCACTCGGTAGCCGCCACGAATCGATACGCACCCCGTAACGGGCGGTCCAATCCGCCACGTCCAGGGTGGCGGCCAGCCAGTCCGGCGCCGCCGCCGCGAGGGCCTCCAACGTCGCGCGCACCGATTCCCCGGCCAGCTCGAGGCGGTTCAGATCCCGCACCGCGGCCAGCAACACCGGTAGGCCGTCGGCGAGGTTTCCGCTGTGTGCGGCGCCTTTTCCGACGGCCCCCGGTCCGAACCACGCGGGCACCTTTCAGCGCACGTAGCTCTCCAGTGACTATCCCGTGGGTGTCGCGGTTGGTTGCCCGGCATGGATGGCTTGGTGGCAGTCCGCGCAGACCACGAGGGTCTTGCGGCGCCGTTGGGCCATCAATTGTGCCCACGCCGGCTGTGGTCGCCCCGGTTGGTCGAGGTCGGCCAGCTTGCGGACCTGGTGGGTTTCCACCGGGCCGCGTCGCTGGCACCACTCGCACCATCGCGCCGTGAGCCGGGTGACCAGCTCTTTACGGGGGATGGTGACCGGACCTGGTTGGCGGTCGATGAGCACCGCTGTCTTCTGCCGTCGCAGGGGAATTCCACCGAACCTGGCGGTCAGCGGTTTCCTGCCCGGCCGTGGCACGGTGGCCTCGAAGCACGTGTGCGGCCCGTACGGTGTGTCGATTTTGGTCTTGTACTTGCGGGCCATCTTCGTCACCGTCGAGTTGTGCTTGGCGGCCAGTGTCTTGAGCATCGAGGTCAGGGCGACCCAGTGCAGGTAGTCCAGTCTCCCGACGTCGCTGGCGAGCAGGTAGAACTGTGCCAGTCCCCGGAACTCGGCGCCGTATGTGCTGATGATGAGCGGGTCGTCGCGGCTGATCAGCTCGCTGCGGCGTTCGGGTTTGCCGTGTTTGAGGTACGGGGCGGCCTTGGCCTTGATCACCGTCCGTGGGACACGGAGCCGGATGCAGCCGTTGACTTTCGGGCGGCATCGGCTGTGCTGGACGGTGACCTCGTAGCCGAGGAATCTTGCCGCACTGGTACGGGCGTGGGTGACCAGTGTCTTGTCCTGACTCAACTCCAGGTTGAGGTCGTCGCGTAGGAACTGGGTCAGGCGTTGCTTGATCTGCTCGGCTTCGGCCTTGGGCCCGGTGAACCCGAGGATTTGATCGTCGGCGTAGCGGCAGTACCGGAGCCTGCGGAAGTTGGGATCGTTGGGATCCCCGTAGGGCAGGTTCCGGCGTGCTATGCGCCATTGTCGCACCGCGACGCGGTCGCCGCGCTTGCGGGCGCGGTGGATCGCGTCGGTTTTCCTGGTGTACGCGGGGTTGGGTGCCCTGCGTTTTCCTCGGGTATATTCTGGGATGAGCACTGTCTCGACAAACGTGTCCAACCGGTCCAAGTAGATATTGGAAAGGATCGGGGATGCGACGCCGCCTTGCGGGGCTCCGCTGAGTGTGGCGTTGTATTCCCAGTCCTCCAGGTATCCGGCTTGTAGCATCTGTTTGATGAGTCGAAGGAACCGGTTATCGTGGATGTTCTCCGCCAGGATCTCGACCATGATCGAATGATCCAAACTGCCGAAACAGTCGGCGATATCCGCTTCGATGAACCAGGTCGTCCCGCCCCATGTCTCCGCGATCTCACTGAGCGCGGTGTGGCAGCCACGGTGGGGACGGAAACCGTGTGATCGGCGGGAGAATCGCGGCTCGTAGTACGCCTCCAGCAGGAGTCGAACCACTTCGCCGACGAGTTTGTCCGCCCAGGACGGCAGGCCGAGAGGTCTTCGTTTTCCGTTCTTTTTCGGAATGTAGACGCGCCTCACAGGCTGGAACCGGTAGCGCTCGTGGCGCATCGCATCGATGATGC
>NZ_JBLROA010000160.1:0-2017 GCF_047921505.1 Micromonospora sp. SL1-18
GCCAGGTCAGGGCCGCGATCAGGTCAACGGCCTGCTGATGGCCCGGTCAGCGGGAAGCGGCCGGGCCGGAACCGCGGGCCGGGCCGGCACGTCTGAAGTTGACGGAGGAGGTGGGTGCTTTGGCTTCCACGCAGACGTGTTCCACCGGCGCGGCGTTCTACCTGCCCGGCCAGGCCAGGCGGTCAGCCATCCCGGATGATGTGCCCCGGCCGGGCCGGACTAAGCCCATGAGGCACCGGGCCTGGTTCCTCGCGCTCGTCGGCCTGTGCATCCTCCTGGCCTCGCCGGCTCTCGCCGGGTGCGGCTCGGCGACGTCAGCCCGGCCGGCATCGCCTGGGTTCACCGGGTACGACTGGCAGGTCCTCGCCATCAGCCACGACGGACAGGAAACGAGGATTCCGGCGCGGATGCAGGTCGCGTTGCGGTTCTATCCGGGCGGGCAGTTCGGCGCCGACGACAGCATCAACTTCCACAGCGGGACCTACCGCACGACCGGCGATGGCTTCACGACCGGCGACATGGCCGTCTCGGCGGCCGGCTACGGCGGCCACGACCCCGCCATCCTGCTGGCAATGAACGCGATGGACTCGTTCGGCAACGGCGTCCACGCGACGGTCAAGCTGACCGGCGACCGGCTCGTGGTCGGGGTCGACTCCTACACGCTGACCTGCCAGCGCGGCGGCCCCCGGGCCGACGACCCCGCCCCGGCGAGTACGGGCGGATAGCGCGTCCTGGCGGGTCAATACAGCGTTTGCGTTGCGAGGGGAAGTGAGCTTGGCTACTTCGCGCTCGCGGAACGACGAAGGGCGCTCGCCATTCCGGCGAACGCCCTGATCGTGAAGGGTGGAGCCGAGGGGACTCGAACCCCTGACCCCCACACTGCCAGGGGGCTCTCTCGAATCGCCCTGGCCTGCGGTCGTCGTGACCTGCGGCCAGGCGGTCACTCTCCCCGCCAGTCGGCTTGGGAATCGGATTGATTTGCACCGTGAGTAGCCGTTCTGGATCGTCAATGAGCACGGAGCGTTCAGGTCTCGCTTCCCGGGGAGTCGTTGTCGGCCGCTGTTGACCACTGCATCGGGCACGCAACGGGCAGGCGTACTGGCGCAAGAATCAAGCAAGGAGCGCCGGAGCCAAGGCCGCGCAACAGGACTTGCGGTTCGAGCGCGTGCACACCCCGGCTATGGTTGTTCCGTGATCGGACTCGGCCTGCTGTGGCACTTCGTCGGTGTGCTGACCGACGTCGGCCCCGCCGGTCTGCTTGTCGGTACGGCTGCCGCGACCGGTGTACTGCTGACCGTCATACTCGCCGCTTCGATCCTGCTCCGGCGGGTAGTTGCCGATCCCGGCCTGCGGATCACCGGCCGGATTCTGCGCGAGCGCTCCGGACGGACGGGCATACCCCGCCATCGCGATCCTGATGCTGCCGGCCGATCTCGCCCCAGAGCCCCCACGACCGCCCTCGCGGTCGCCTGAGCGCTTACCTTCTGGTCGCTCGTCTTCTCACCGCTCGTTGGCGGCCGCTTGTGACTGCTTTCTGTCCGATCAGTCGTGGCGCACTCCGAGGGGTTCCCCATGTCCATTTCATTCTTTGACAGCGCTTCCGCTGTCGCGTATCCATCCGTCACCGGAGCCGTGCTATGAGCACGCTCTTCAGCCCGCTGATGGCAGTAATCTACGGGGCCATCTCTGGAATCTTGCTGTTTTGGCATGCCGTCTGGCAGAGGCTGTTCGGCGACGCGGCCCTGCTGGCAACAAACTGGTCCTGGATACTTGGCGTCATCTTCCTGGTGCTCACCGTCCGGGGCATTCTGTTCCCGATCTTCGTTAAGCAAATCAAGTCGCAGCGGGCGATGCAGGCGTTGCAGCCGAGGATCAAGGAGCTCCAGGAAAAGCACAAGGGCGACCGGGAGACCATGCAGAAGGAGCTCATGGAGCTCTATCGGTCGGAAAAGGCCAACCCGCTGATGGGCTGCCTGCCGATGTTCGTGCAGATCCCGGTTTTCCTGGGCCTGTTCCA
>NZ_JBLROA010000161.1:0-1986 GCF_047921505.1 Micromonospora sp. SL1-18
CCCGCGTTCGACGTAATTCGGTGACCTGGAGAGTCGAATCTTGGTTCTGACCTGGGCGGACATGGGTGGGACCGCCTGGAGGGCGTTTCTCTAGGCGGTGGCGTTTCGGCTGGTCAGCGGGGTGCGGGCTGAAGGTCGAGGACCTGCTTGGGGTGGGGGATGCCGAGCTTGGCGAGCAGGTCTCGCTGGGGCTTGGTCAGGCTGGTGACCTGCTGGAACGTGCCGGTGGGGCCGGTGAACGTTCCGACGTGAAGCCGTTGGAGCTCACGGCGGGCCCGGGGCCAGGTCGTGCCGGACCGGGTCTCGGTGATGCGGATGAGCAGGAGGGCGAGCCAGCACAGGACGACGTGGGCGCGGATGCGTTCTTCGAGCCGGTGGTAGACCGGCCGGAGGTCGATGATCTGCTTCATGTCGCGCCAGCCGCGCTCGACTTCCAGGAGTTGCTTGTAGCCCAGGGCGATGTCCTCGGCGCTCAGGTGGGGGTCGGAGCAGCGCAGGAGGTACTTGCCGTCGAGGTTCTCCTCCGCCTTGATCCTGGCCTGGTCGACACGGAGCTTGCCGGCGGGGGTGGCGCGGAGGTAGCGGTTCAGTCCGGGCTTGCCGGCGATCTTCCCGCGTACCTCGCCGCGCTTGAACTCGCTGAGCTTGTCCGTGTCGGCGATCAACTCTTGCAGGTGGGCGACGAGTTGCTCTCGCATGTGCTTGTCGCGTTCGGCGGCTTCGGGGTTGTGGCAGATCACGAACCGATCGGTGTCGCTGATCCGCACTTCCTTGACGCGCATGTTCTCGGCGGTCTCGGTGTAGCGGCCCTGCCGGGACAGGGCGGCCTTGACCTCGGGTGATCCGGAGCGGAGCTTCTCGCCGATGATGTAGGCGTGGTCGCCCTGCCGCAGGTAGCGGCGGTTCTCGGCGGAGGAGAAGCCGCGGTCGGTCACCCACACGATCTTCGAGAGGGTCCAGTCCCGCATCTCGTCTTTGACCTGCCGGATCACCGTCTGGTCGGAGGCGTTGCCCGGCCAGCACCAGCAGCGCACCGGGATGCCGTCCCGGGTGACGGCCATGCCGATGACGATCTGCGGCAGGTCGTCGCGGGAGTCCTTGGACTTGCCGTAGGCGCGGAACCCGCCGTGGTTCGCGTCGCCGTTGGCTTCGCTGTGGTAAAGCGGGCGGCCGGCGTCGTCGCGGGCGACGGGAGCGTCGGGCGCCTCCAGCTCGAAGTAGGTGCTGGTGGTGTCGAAGAACAGCAGATCCACTTCGAGGTTCAGCAGGGTGGCGACCTCGTCGAAGACCTGCTTCTCCAGGTCATCGGTGACCTCGTGCAGCCAGTCCATCGCCCGGTAGCAGGGCTGTTCGCCGATCTCGGTCAGTCCGTCGATGTGCGCGTCGTTGGTGATCCAGTCGGCGGCGGCGAGCTTGGACGACGGCGCCAGCGCCCGGTTCGCGACCAGGGCGAACAGCACCCGCTCGGTGGTGGTCATGTCCCGAGGCCGGCCGCGCTTGGGCTGCCCGACCCGGGCCACGATCTGGTCGATCTTCAGTCTGCGCCACAGGTGGTCGAGCACGTAGGTGCCGCCGAACGGCACCGAGGAGACGAACTCCAGGTCAGAGGCGGCGGTGGCCACGAGCGCGTCACCAGGCTCCAGCAGCTTCGACAGAGACGCGACCAGGCGCTTGACCGCGTCGCGGTCGAGCTGGTCCTCGCGGCCGAAGGTGAACAGCACCTTGGGCACCGCCCGGCCCTTGGCCGGGTCCCACTCGTTGTGGGCCAGGTGCAGGTACCGGACCACCGTGCCGGACTTGTTCTCCCGCTTCGTCGTCTTCACATACACGGCTCTAGAGCATACGAGATGCGTCCAGGCCAGAACAGGTTAACCCAGAGAATCGCGTCTCTAGGGACTTCCGGCTCTCTCCGCCTCTCGCGGCCCGCTGACCAGCGTGTTCCGCCCCGCAGGACCTCCAGGCCCGCCAAATTACGTCGAACCCGGG
>NZ_JBLROA010000162.1:0-1976 GCF_047921505.1 Micromonospora sp. SL1-18
CTGGGTTCCACAGATGTTGGGCGGTCTAGGTATGTGGATCGTGTAAAGATGCAGGTCACGGGGTTGCCGGATAGCGGAATAGCCGAAGTTGCCTAGTGACACGATTCCGGGGGCTCGGTCTTGCTGAGCAGCACTGGAGTCCGTAACCTCTAGCCACGTGTATGTGCGGGTGTCGTCGCGGAAGAACAAGACCGGCCAGGTCGTGCGCTACCTGCAGTTGGCGCACAACGAGTGGGATGCGCAGGCCGGGATGTCACGCACGAAGGTGCTGTACTCGTTCGGCCGGGAAGACGAACTCGACCGCCCGGCGGTGCAGCGGCTGGTCACCGCGTTGAGCAGGCTCCTGGATCCGGCGGCTGCAGCGGCGTTGACCGCCCCGGCGGACATGACGTTGACCGACGCGCGGCCGATGGGTGGCGCGTACGTGCTCGACGGCTTGTGGCGCCGGCTCGGTGTCGATACCGCGATCCGTGACGCCCTTGCAGGCAAACGGGCCGACGCCACCCGGGTGGAGCGGATCCTGTTCGCGTTGACGGCGAACCGGGCACTCAAGCCGTCGTCGAAGCTGGCCGCGACCGACTGGATCGCCCACGACGTGCACATCGACGGCCTGTCCGACGTGGTTGACGAGGCCTGCTACCGGGCGATGGACGTCCTGCTCGGCGTCGAGGACCAGGTGGCCCGGCAGGTCTTCCACCAGGTGGCCGACCTGCTCAACCTCGAGGTGGACCTGCTGTTCTTCGACACCACCAGCACCTACTTCGAGACCGGCGAAGCCGACGAGCCGGCCGCCCGAGACGAGCACGGCCGGGTGCAGGCGGCCGCCGAGCCGTCCGATGCGGTACGTGACAGCGGGTTTCGCAGCCACGGCAAGAGCAAGGACCACCGCGACGACCTGCCCCAGGTCGTGGTCGGGATGGCCGTCACCCGCAGCGGGATCCCGGTGCGGGTGTGGTCATGGCCCGGCAACTACAGCGACTCGGCGCTGATCCGCCAGGTCAAGGACGACATGCGCGACTGGAGCCTGGCCCGCATCGTCTGGGTGGCCGACCGCGGCTTCAGCTCCGCCGCCAACCGCCGCTACCTGCAACGCGCCGGCGGGCACTACATCATCGGCGAGAAGCTGCGCTCCGGCTCGGCCGAAGCCGCGGCGGCCCTGTCCCGGCAGGGCCGCTACGCCCAGATCAGCGCGAACCTGCAGGTCAAGGAAGTCAAGCTCGACGACGCCGGGGACCGGTTCGTGATCTGCTTCAACCCCGATGAAGCCGAGCGGGACCAGCACGTCCGTGAGCACCTCATCGCCCGCCTGACCGACAAGATCACCGGCTCGGACTCGTTGAGCGCCACCAAGCGGGCCGAACTGCGCGGGCAGATCTCCACCTCACCCGGCCTCAACCGGTTCCTGCGCGTCACCCCCGGCGGGCTGCTGCGCATCGACGCCGCGGCAGTCAAGGCCGAAGCCCGCCTCGACGGCAAATACCTGCTGCGCTGCTCCGACCCCAAGCTCACCCCCGAAGACATCGCCCTGGGCTACAAGCAGCTCCTCGAAGTCGAACGCGGCTGGCGCGACATGAAATCGGTCCTGGACCTACGCCCGGTCTACCACCGCCTCGAAGACCGCATCCGCGCCCACGTCCTGCTCTGCTGGCTCGCCCTGCTGCTGGTTCGCACCGCCGAGACCATGACCGGCCGCACCTGGCCCGCCATCCGCGCCGACCTGGACCGGCTGCACACCATCACGTTCACCGGACCCGCCGGCACCTTCCGGCAGACCACCGAGCTCACCAAGCCTCAACGCGACCTGCTGGCCGCGCTCAAGCTCGGCCCACCCAAGAAGATCATCGAACTCACCACAACGCCCTGACCAGCACAAACTCGATCGCCTAGTGACACGCCCGCTAGGCGGCTGAAGCCATGTTTTCGCAGCTCAACCCCAAGATTCGTCGACTAGTCGACCGACACATCTGTGGAACCCA
>NZ_JBLROA010000163.1:0-1947 GCF_047921505.1 Micromonospora sp. SL1-18
CTCCTACGGGTTCGTGTGTCCCGAACAGGAAGGGAGCTTGATGTAGGTAGAGCTTCGTGACCTGGTGCTATGCGGACGATGGAGGTAGGCCCTCCGGAACCTCCCTGTGGGGGGCGGTTTCAAACCACCCACTGCTGCGTTAGTTGAAGCCTGTCGTGGTGAGCGAGTTGGGAAAAGGCACACTTGGATGTGTCAGGTGGGAGTCGGGAAGACGTGCGTCACTGCCTATGAAGTGTCGAAATAGGAACGGTTGACATCGAAACCGGGGTGTGTATCCGATCCCGGGATGAGCCTGGCGGGTGCCCGCTTATTGGCCAGGTGGTGTCCGGCATAGAGGCAACGTGAGCCCGACCAGGCTGCGTTCGCATGGAACGGGAGAGAGCGTGACCCGAAACTGCCGCCCAGCCGGGGCGGGAAGAGGGAGCGTCCCTTACGGCTGAAACCGGGGGGATTGAGTACCGTGGCGGGCACGCAGTCGGACTGACTCATAGTAGCGATGAAGCTCCTGCTTGACGCGGTGGGGGTGGAGCGAAGGGGTCAGGTCATTCGTGGCGCGTTTGTCCGATCAACCGGGGCGCTGGCCCTGGGAGGAGTCGCGTGAGCGAGCTGAAGTCATCTGGCAAGCCGTTTGAGATTTCGAAAGCGGAGGTTTGGCAGGCGTGGGAGAAGGTCAAGGCCAATAAGGGTGCGCCGGGGGTGGACGGGTGCTCCGTCGAGGACTTCGAGGCCGATCTGAAGAACAATCTGTATCGGATCTGGAATCGGATGTCCTCGGGGAGCTACTTCCCGCCGCCGGTGCGGGCGGTGGAAATACCGAAGTCGCACGGTGGGGGCACCAGGATTTTGGGGGTGCCGACCGTGGCCGACCGGGTCGCGCAGACGGTGGTAGCACGCAGGCTGGAAGCGAAGGTCGAGGCGATCTTCCACCCGGATTCGTACGGCTACCGTCCCGGGCGGGCCCCGCAGGACGCGGTGGAGGTCTGCCGGCGACGCTGCTGGAGAACCGACTGGGTGATCGACCTCGACATCCAGAAGTTCTTCGACAGCGTCCCCAGAGACCTGATCATCAAGGCGGTGGAGGCGAACACCGATCTGCCGTGGGTGGTCCTGTACGTAAAGCGGTGGCTGGATGCGCCGGTGCAGAACCCCGACGGCAGCGTGCTGATGCGAGACCGGGGTACCCCCCAAGGGTCAGCGGTGTCGCCCGTGCTGGCTAATCTGTTCCTCCATTATGCGTTTGATGCGTGGATGGCCCGGGAGTTCCCGACCGTGACGTTCGAACGGTACGTGGATGACGCGGTGGTGCACTGCGTCAGCAAAGCCCAAGCACGTGAAGTGTTGGCGGCAATTGCGGAACGGATGGAGCAGGTCGGGTTGCGGTTGCATCCTGACAAGACCCGGATTGTCTACTGCCAGGACGGACGGCGGCGTGCCTCGTACGAGCACACCGAGTTCACGTTCCTGGGATTCACTTTCCGGCAGCGCAGGTCGCGGAACAAGGACGGGAGACAGTTCAACTCGTTCAATCCCGCGATCAGTAAGCCAGCCCTTAAGAAGATCAGTGCGGAGGTGCGGTCCTGGCGGCTGCACAACCGCATTGGCCGAGATTTCGTCGAGGTAGCGCGGGACATCAACCCGATCGTCCGCGGTTGGATGAACTATTACGGGGCGTTCAACCGGTCGGCGATGTATCCCCTCCTGCAGCGCATCAATGCCTACTTGATACGTTGGATCCGCAACAAGTACAAACGGCTGCGGGCGAAGAAGAAAGCCTTCCGGTGCTGGCGGGGGATCGTTCAACGATTCCCGCGGATGTTCGCGCACTGGAAATGGACTGCTTCTGCGCCAGCCGTCTGGTGATCAGGATGACAAGAGCCCGGTAACTGGAGACGGTTACGCCGGGATCTGTGGGAGCCCGGGGCTGAAATGCCCCGGGCCACCCGACCG
>NZ_JBLROA010000164.1:0-1931 GCF_047921505.1 Micromonospora sp. SL1-18
ACCGTCGATGACCACGAACCCGACACCCGGCAGGCCCTGGGGGATGCGGTCGCACAGCGCTCCCCGGTCCCGCATCCCGTCCCCGAGCACCAAGTCCACCTGCGCCGCCTCAGCCAGCCGCAGGCCGATACGGGTCGGGAACAGGTCCCGGAACGGCAGCACCTCCTTGCGCGGGTCCTGAATCGCCGCGACGACGTGCACGCCGACCGCGCGCCCTTGGCTGAGCAGGATGGACAGGGCGGCCTTGATCCGGTCCTTGAGCTGCCGGTCGGTGAGGTAGGCGGTCAGGTTCGCCAGCTCATCGATGACCAGGACGATCAGCGGCTCATCCGGGGTCGGGGTGTGCTGGCGGGTCCGACCGCGCAGGTTGCTCGCCCGATCCTTGGCGACGGTGGCGGCTTCCTCGATCAGCCCGGCCATGGCCGCGTAGTCCTTGCAGGCGAACCGGGCGAACATCGGCGCACCGATCCCGAGTTCCATGCCGCCCTTCGGATCCAGGCCCCACAGTTGGACGAGCCCGGAGGTGACCCCGGCGGCGAGGGACCGGACCACGGACCAGATGACCGAGCCCTTGCCCGACCCGGTGGCGCCCACGACCAGGACCTGAGTGCCGAACAGCCGCAACGGGTAGCCGTCGCCGTCCTCCTGACGACCGACCGGGAGGGCGGTGAACTCGGGCACCGCCGGCACCGGCAGCGGACGGACCACCCGGGCGAGAGGGTCACCTCGGTAGAGGTGCAGCAGCACCACATCCGGCCGAGGACCGGGCACGGCCTTGACCTGGCGGACACCGAAGGTGTGGGCGAGGCGTTCCGCCGCCTTGGCGAAGTCGTCCGGGATCTGGCCAGTGACCATCCGCACCGTCGCCACGTCCACCCCGGCCGCGCAGCGAACCTTCCGCAGCACGGGCAGGACGGTGTGGGAGTCGAAGGACACCGCGAGGCGGGCGGTGACCATCGCGGCGTGCCAGTTGCGCCGGTACAGCCACCGCCGGAAGCGGGACAGGACCGGGTACCAGCCGAAGCGCAGGAAGGTCGGCCGATGTCCGTACCACCAGCCGGCGGCAGCCGACCCGATGCCGCCCACGGTCAGGGCGGGGCCAGCCCATCCGTACTCGGCGTACAGCCAGGTCAGGCCGGTGGCCGGGGCGGTCACGTACCAGTACCGGCCGGCCAGGACCGTCATCCGGGCCACGGCTTTGGCACCCCACCACGACAGGGCCAGCCACAGCGGGATGCGGATGATCGGGGTCCGCAGGTTCAGGGGCGCTTCCTCGATCCGCTGACCACGGATCACGTTCACCAACGGCATCGCTCAGCCCTCCCCCACCGTGGCGGCGAACAGCGATGCCTGCCCCGGCGAACCGGGACGACGACGCACGACGCGGCGGCGGACCGCCGGGCGGGTCGGCATCAGCGCGGCCAGATCGACCGGCCCCGACTCCGGAGCGGGAACGTGACGGGTCATGGTCGGCAGCCACTGGCCACGGCCGAGCACGGCGCGGAGGTCGACGCGGTCGGAGACGTGCGGGGCGATCAGGTCCGGGTCGAGGTGGCGCAGCTTCACCACCGTCCGGGCGAGGGCAGCGGCAGCGGCGGAGATCTCCACCAGGGCGGCGACGCGGACGGCGTCGGCCGGGACGGTGGTGTAGACCTCGCGGGCGGCCCGGATACCGGGGCCGGCGAGGCGCATCACGGTGCGGCGGTGCGTCTTGCGGCGAGGGGCGAGGCGCGGGTTTCCGGCGATGCGGGCAGCGTCAGCTAGCGTGGGCATCAGCCCAACTCCTTCCAACGAGTGCGGGTGGGGCGCGGGGCGGGGATCGACTTGGCGGAAGAGGCCCGCCCCGCGCATCCGAATCTGGTCAGGCCGCCTGCTTGATCGCGGCGGCTTCCGACATGGCACCGGCGCGGATCGACCACGCCTGACGCGCC
>NZ_JBLROA010000165.1:0-1913 GCF_047921505.1 Micromonospora sp. SL1-18
ATCGGAGAACTCCACCGCCGGCGGATAACCCGGGATCTTCGACGCCGGCGGCACCGGCTGCACCGGCGCGGCGATCTTCACCTTCACTTCCTTCGACCCGCCGAACTTCCCCGCCTCCGGGTCCAGGTCCAGCACCTTCACCACCCACAGGCGCTCGCCCGACTCCTTGTCGCGGGCCTGGTCGTCGCCCTGGCCGCGCTTGTCGAAGTCCGTCACCGGCTCCACACCCAGGCACAGCGCACCGTGCGGGAAGACGTAGTCGAACGGAACCGGAACCTTGATCGTGTTCGGAACAGCCACCTTGGCACTCCTTGTGTCTTCGCCGCCGGCCCCTGCCGGCTAGGCTTTGATGCCCGTCACACTAACAACTGGTAGCTAAACATATCAACTGTCTGGTTCCAAGATCTTTTGCGCAAGCCGTTTGAGCAGCGGCGATGCACTAAACAACTGATAGGCCACTGATAGGCTCACGCAAAAACCGACGCCCAGAGCTAGGGGCAATCTCATGCCAACCCCGCGTCCGCGCCTCTCCAAGGCGGAGAGCAAGCACCAACAGGTGGCGCGCCACATCCGCAACGACATTGAGGCCGGCGTGCTGCGCGACGGCCAGGTCCTGCCATCGACCCGTGAACTGGCGGCGGAGTGGGACACCAGCGTCTTCACGATCAGCGAGGCCATGAAGCTTCTTGCTGATGAGGGCTTGATCGTCACCAAGTCCCGATCAAAGCGAGTTGTCCGCAACCCCGGTCAGGTGCGCAACGAGATCCGCCTGTCCAAGCCGCGCGTGATCATCATCGGTGGCTACGCCGGCAGCGGGAAGACTGAGCTCGGCCGAGTGATCGCCCGGCAGACCGGGTGGCCAATGCTCGACAAGGACACCTTGACGCGCCCCGTTGTCGAGGCAGCGCTTGAAGTCCTCGGCCTGTCGCCTCATGACCGCGAGTCGGAGTCGTACTTGAACATCATCCGCCCTCGCGAGTACGACGCCCTTGAGGAAGCCGTGTTGGAGAACGTCGGGTGCGGGAACAGCGCTGTTGTCACCGCGCCATTCATCCGCGAGTTCAACGACCCGGCGTGGATCAGCCGCACCGAGGCACTGTTCGCCAGTCTCGATGCCACCGTCACCTTCGTTTGGTTGTACTGCGACCCCGACACGATGCACTCGTACATCAGGCGTCGGGGAGCAGCGCGAGACGCCCGCAAGCTCTCCGACTGGCCCGCGTACCTGGACAGCATCGACATCAACTTCCGCCCGCCAGTGCCCCACATGCTGGTAGAGAACTGCGCATCCAGCATCCCCTTGCAGACCCAGGCCAAGGAGCTGCTCGACGCCGTCATGAACCAAGGAACGGTGTGATGCGCGGTGTCTTGCTGTACGGCCCCCCTGCGGTAGGCAAGGACACAATCACCCGGGCTCTCTGTGAGCTGGACCCGGCCTACCGACTGTTCCAGCGTCTGAAGGCTGGACCGGGACGGACGGCCGGATACCGGATGACAGACATGCACGAGGTGGAACGCCTACGCGCAGAGGGCCAGGTTGTCTGGGAGAACCACCGATACGGGGCGGTGTACGTCGTCGACCGCGCAACGCTCTGCGCCGACCTCACCCGCCATGTACAGGTGCTGCATCTCGGCCAGGTCGAAGCCGTCCAGGCCGTCAAGTCCGCCGCACCCAATGCGCGTTGGTTGACCGTCTACCTTCAGTGCCCGCGAGACGTGGCTCAGTACCGCATTCTGGCCAGGGCAACCGGCGACACGGAGGACCGGCTACAGGCTTGGGACCAGACTCCACCACTGCCCGGCGCGGACCTTGCGATCGATACGGCAACCGTCGCTCCCGATGACGCTGCACGCCAGGTACATGAGCGCCTGACGCAGCTCACCGGATGACGTTGCCGAATTCCGCTCTATCA
>NZ_JBLROA010000166.1:0-1833 GCF_047921505.1 Micromonospora sp. SL1-18
ACATCCAGGTATTCGGATCGGCCTGTCCCACCGTTGGTGGGGCAAGCCGATCTGTCTAACCGTGCAATCCAATGCCGTCCAGCCGATGGGTCGGTCGTTCCAGGCACTCGGTCCCGCAGTCGTTCCAGCTGGATCAGCAAGAACCGACGTGCGTTCTGCGTTCGGTTCGGTGGCCACTGAAAGCCGAGCTGTTCTTCGGATTCCTGGCTACCGGCCAAGTCCCTCTGTGGACGCAGCGACGACGCGCGGCAAATGAGACCGCAAGCTCGCTTGCTACGACGTGTTTCGCTTCGCTGCGGCGGAGCTTGAGGAGCAGGAGCTGGCCCCGGGAGATGCTGCGTGTTCTTCCTACACGGCACCGTCGTCGAGCGGCATGCTCAGGCGCAGAACTGGCGGGTCCGCCGAGTCGTCGAGTTCTAGAGTCAGATCAAGTCCTGTATCGAGGATGGCTCGGACGTCCGCGTGGTCCTGTGGCGAGATCGTGGCGACCACCTCGTCGGCTACGTACAGCGCCAGCGGCTCGGGCGGCGCAGTACCGGTATCGCGGCAACAAGATCCCCAACCCCTGGGCAACATCCAACCACGCCTGATGGCAGAAATCGTGGAGAGCCCGTGCCGGGAGACCGGCACGGCGGGTTCGGCGAGCGGCCTGGGGAAACGGACCGGGAGCAATCCCGACGCCGCGCCCCAGGCCGACTCAACCACTTGGGTCAGCCGGTCAGTCGACCAAAACTCAGAGACATCGGATCTCTTGCCTGCGCGCACCTGTGGATTCATTGACGCCTTCTGACCGCTCGTCCATACTCCAGAGGTAGGTCCAGATTCCGGGGCGCCAACGCCTCCTCGCCGGACCAGCGATACATCCGATCTATCTGCCGCTACTCCTAGTTGCTCATCGCCGAGACCACCCAAGGAGCAGAGCAGTTGTCACGCCGCATTGCCGGTGCGGGCTCGAACTGGTCGGGCGTCCCCTCAACGCAGGGCGTCATCGCTTCCGCCACGCAGGGCCCCACGCGTCGGTCATCCCCTGATCGCCACCCTGATAGAGGCCAACATGATCATCAGAAGTAAACTTGTCCCTGCTCTCACAGCGGTGCTGGTGTTGCCATTGCTTGGTTCAGCCATCACCGCACCTGGCGCTCTTGGAGCGCCCATGAGCCAGACGGCGGCGACCGCGCAGCTCGCGAGCTCCAACGGCAATCCCTTGCGTGTGCGGTACACCGCTCCGGTGTTCGACTGGGAGAACCAGGCGCTGGTGCAGGGCAACGGCACCACAGGGCTGATGGCATTCGGCAACCCCGGCCGAGACCGCCTCCACTTCAATGAGAAGACACTGTGGAGAGATGGGCCTGCCAATGGGCGCACCTACCTTGGTGGCAACAAGGCGACGGCGATCACGCCGCAGCAGCTGAACACCTACCGCCTCGCTCTGGACAAGGCCGTCGCACTGCCGGCCGGTGACCAGTGCCGCACCTTCCAAGATGGGGGCATCTTGCTCTCCTTTTCCATTGACGCCCGCCACCTTCGCAGTTCCCGCCCGGTTGGTGAACGATTGCCAGCTGACGAGAACTTGCCACGCGGCGAGATCCCGCCACTGATCCGCTGCGCAGGACCTGGAGGCAATGTGTTCGAAGCGGTTGGGCTCACCGCAGTTGAGAGCGCGACGTACGTCGCCGTCGTCCGCAATCCGCGCGGCGATGTGGACCAGGTGGCATCTGCGGCAGAGTTGACCCGGGCGCAAGCCGGACGCGCTCTGGCCCGGCTGGCCGCCATCGCGGCGAGCGAACCCTCCCGACCAACAAAGGCCGGCGTCACCTTGTCCGCTGCGGTCTT
>NZ_JBLROA010000167.1:0-1760 GCF_047921505.1 Micromonospora sp. SL1-18
TAAGGGCTCGCAGAGGATTAACACGCTGATTTGATCTCTGATTGGGGCGGGGTGTCGGCGAGGAAGGCGATGAGGTCTGCTGGCGTGGGGAACCGGGCCGTTGATGGTGTGATGGCGTATCCGTGCTGTTCCAGGAGTGGACGAGTCTGCGCAACGGCGATGGTGATCGTTCTTCGGTCGACGTTGAACAGCTCGGCCAGGACCGCTTGTGTGCACAGTTTGCGCAGGTAGAGCACGGTGGCCAGGACCCGGTCGGCGTCGGTGAGCTTGATCGGGGGGCCGGCTCCGGCGGCGCGGCGGCGTTCGGTGCCACGGCGTGCCCGTCGGGTCTGCTCACGGTGCCGGGCTTGGGATTCGGCCAGTTCGGCGGCCATGTCGTCGAGCTGGTGTCGGGGCATGCCGGTCAGTTCCGGGTGGGACAGCAGGTCCTTGTCCGGGGCGTGTTCGCGGCTGTGGTGGCCTTCGCTGTGCTGGGCGGGCGGGGGTGGGGGCTGCTCGTGGTGGGGGTGCAGGGTGTAGTTCCAGTCGCCGTGGAAGCGGTGCCGTTTCATCGGCAGGGTCGTGATCTGGGCGTCGTTGATCTGGATGCCGGTCGGGTAGGTGCCGGTGTCGAGTTCGGCGTGCACGGACAGGCCGGTGCGGGTGGTGGTGGCCGCGATCGACTGGACGATGACGTCGTGGCTGGTCAGCGGCCTGCCACGCCAGTTCATCGTGATGTGGGAGAATAGCCGGTGCTCGATCTTGTTCCATTTCGAGGTTCCCGGCGGCAGGTGACACACCGTGACCTCAAGGCCGGTCTCGGCGGCCAGGGCCGCAAGTTCGGTCTTCCACGCACGGGTGCGGTAACCGTTGGAGCCGCCCGCGTCAGCCGTGATCAGCAGCCGGCGAGCATGCGGATAGTCGCCTGCGCCGCAGGCGGACCACCAGCGGCGGATCGAGGCGACCGCGAACGCGGCGGTGTCGTGATCGCAGCCGACGTTGACCCAACCGGTGTCCGCGGTCACGTCGTAGACGCCGTACGGGATTGCCTTACCGACCTCCCGGTCGGGAAAGTCATGCGTGTTGACCTGGACAGGCTCACCGGCCGGCTGCCACTCCCGCCCGCCGTTCTTGTAGAGCCCGACCAGTTCCTTCTTCTTGGTGTCCACGCTGACCACCGGATCCCCGGTGGCCTGATGGTCCTTGACCTGCTCGTTGAGATAGCGGAACTGCGCGTCGCGGTCCGGATGCTGCTTGCCCTCGATCGTCTTGGCGTTGGCCTGCAGACTGAAACCCTCACCACGCAGCACGTCAGCCACCGTGTCAGCCGAGATTCGCCAGCCCTGCAGGGTCAACTCCTCGGCCAGATTGCGGGTCGACTTCGTCGTCCACCGCAGCGGCGACATCGGATCTCCCCGCATGTCCGGCTCGACCAACGCCAGCAACGCCACCCGCAACCCCGGGTCAAGATCGACCAGCCGTTTACGGCCCCCGCCCACCCGACGGGTCCTCCCCAACGGCTCCTCGCCGGCGTCCAGGTCGGACACCCCGCGTGACACCGTACTCTCGGCAACCCCCGCAGCTCGGGCTACCAGCCTGATCCCCCCATGGCCCAGGGCCCGAGCCTCGGCACCCATCAGCAGACGACGCTGCCGCTCATCCAGATGCGGAAACAAGACCCGGAACTTCGCGGCCAGTATCCCCTCAGCTTCCGTCACCACGCCCATACCACATCGAACAGCGCGGGAACGTGAAATCGCTACTTATTTATCTGCGGGCCC
>NZ_JBLROA010000168.1:0-1746 GCF_047921505.1 Micromonospora sp. SL1-18
ACTCTGCGGTGAGTTCGTAGAGTCCTCGTCCGGCCTTGCTGAGGAGGCCGTCCTTGACCCAGTGACCCAGTTGGGCGCAGAAGCTTCGGTAGTGATCGATGCCGAGGCGGTCGGCGATCTCCTTTGCGTTCCAGGGGCGATGGGCATCGGTTCGCAGGAGCTGAAGGGTGCGGTCGCGGTTTCCCTGCCCTCCGAGGAACGCTGTCGGGGCGGGGGCGTCCTGCCCGGCCGTGTTGGGCTGTGCCGTGTAGATCGCGATCGCCAGGTGGGTGATGTTTCGGCTGGTCAGCGGGCGGCTGTCGGCTGGGTTCCCGGGATAGCGGGAGAGCGAGGACTTCACCTTGCGGGCGCTGAGGCGGGCTCGTCGCTTGGGGAGCAGGCCGGAGAGGATCGCCTGGGCGATCCCTCCGGTGCCGGGTGAGGTGGGCAGGATGCCCTGGGCGGTGACGACCTGGTTGCGCGCGGTTTCCAGGGCGATGGCGAAGCTGGCGCGGTCGGGGTCGAGGGACGGGTCGGTGTCGGTGGCCTCGGTCATCGCGCGGCGCAGAGCCTGGTAGACGGTGAGCTGGGCCCAGATCTCCTGTTCAAGGCCGAAGGGGTCTTGCGAGCGCAGGACGAGACCGTCGAGCAGGGTGTGTCGCAAGGCGTAAAAGGCGGACTCCACCTCCCAGCGCTCGTGATAGAGGCGGACCAGGGTGGCGGCCGGGTCGGTGCGGTGGTCGAGCAGCGTGGTGGCCAGCCGGTAACTGTCCGCGATGTGCTGGCCGTTGTCGCAGGTGGCGGCGATGTGGGCTTCGATGATGCGCAGAGTGCAGCCGTTGATGCGGGTCAGGTAGGAGCCGTCGGGCAGGCGGGCCAGCACTGCCGGGGTGCGGCGTCCGTTGAGACGGATCAGCAGCTGGGCCCGGGTGCCGACGACCTGGGTGAGGAAGTCGTCGGAGTCGAAGCCGCGGTCGGCCAGCAGGAGCATGTCCGCGTCCAGGAGGGACAGCAGGCGGCGCGCGTAGGTGAGTTCGCCATAACTGGTGGGCCCGAAGACCGCGCCCAGCAGGCTGCGGGTACCGGTCTCGGTCAAGGCCATCAGACGGAGCATGGGATAGCCGTCCCAGGCATTGGAACGCAGGATCTTGCCCAGCCAGCCACGTACGCGCGGCTGATCGGGTGCCTTGATCGACGAGCAGCCGTCCAGCGCGACCGTCCGCCAGCGCCGGTAGCAGACTCCCGGGGCGCCAGGCCGGGCCACCGGCCCGGCCAGTACCTCGAAGAGCAGCTTCACTGGGGCGGCCCCCAGCCGGCGGCGAAGGTCACGCAGTCCCTTCTCCGACGGACGGGCGAGCCCGAGCGGCTGGAGCGCGGCCACCAGCTTGTCCCACACCCGGACATAACCCACCGAGGGGAAAAGCACCAGCGCCAAGAGGAAGTACATGCCGACCCGAGAGGGCAACTGCCGCAGACGCTGCTCGACACGGCCGGACCGCTCCAGCACATCGTCGACGAGCTCGAAGGGAATGTGCTGGGTCAACTCGCCCAGATGGCCTGGCGCGAAGACGCCTCCCGCCGTTTCGACGACGCGGGTGAACGCGGAGATGGCAGACTTGGGCGGCAACGGGACCTCTTGTGTGAGCAGCGAATACCTTGGTCGGTTTCACTGCGTCTACCAGGGGTCCCGTTCCCTACGTACGACGCCACGCCGTCGACGGGCAACCTGTTTGCTGCCCCGCTCCCCCGCCTAACTACGCGGCCTTG
>NZ_JBLROA010000169.1:0-1728 GCF_047921505.1 Micromonospora sp. SL1-18
GTAACTATTCAGCTGGTTCCGGGGATCCAGGCGGGTCCGTTGTGGAGTTGGGTGAGGGCTTTGAGGGCGTTGATGCCCTGTTTGCGGGCGGTGGACAGGTAGCTGCGGATGGCGCAGAACGTCTGCGCTCCGGTCCAGGTGCGTAGTCCGCCGCTGATCTTCTGCCGGAGTTTGACCATGCGGATGTCGCGTTCGGCGAGGGAGTTGTCGAACGGTACGCGCAGGTCGTGGGCGAAGCGCAGCACGTCGGTGGCGAACCCGCCGAGGCGGGCGAGCAGGTTCGCTGTCGGGGACCTGGCGCCGTGTCCGGCGGGGCTGGGATTGACCGCTTTGCCAGCGGCGATGATCGTGTCGTAGCGGCGTCGGTAGGCTCCCAGTAGCCGATCGTCGATGGCGTGGGCGCCGACGGTTCGGGCGTACCGGGTGGTGTCGTTGATCTCGCACAACAGCCGGATCATGTCCTGCGCCCATACCTGGCCGGGGTCGGTGTCGAGGATCCCGGCGAGTTCGCGCAGGTGGTGGGCGTTGCACAGTTGGTGGGCGGCGCCATAGCGGCGGTACGGGGTGTAGCCGTCATGCACCGCGATGCCGGCGAAGACGGGCAGCACCCCGGCGGCGGCGATCGCTTCGTGTCCCCGCGACGGATGCACCACGAACAGTGACAGCGTGTCGGTGGAAGCCGAGTGGACCCACGCGTTCGTGCTGGCCACCCGTAGCGACGTCTCGTCGAAGTGCGCCACCGGCGAGGCGGAGATCTGGTGCCGCACCTCGTCCAGGAACCCGCCGAGCTTTTCGCTGGTGCGCGCCACCACGCTGACCAGGGTCCCGACCGACATGCCCACACCGAGTAGATCGGCCAGGGTCTCGCATGCCCGCTCGTACGGCAGATGCTGGTAGCCGACCAGATACGCGCCGATCGCGCGCACCCGCGGCCCGTACTGGGCCGGGGCGCCCACCCCGTTCGGCGCCGGCGCCATCGTGATCGTCCCGCACCGGCAGCGGCGATGCTCCAGCCGATGCTCGACCACGCGCAGCCGCACCTCGGGCAGGTCGACCACCTGCCGTGCCTCCAACGACGTCACCGGCGCCCGCCGCAACGACCGACCACAACACCGGCACGCCACCGGATGATGCGTCACCACCTCGTCCGGCACCTCGACCTGCCGCAACGTGAAACCCGCATCACCCGGCTGCTTACCCGGCGGCCGATCCGACGGCAGGCGCCGCGACCGCGGCGGCGCCTTGACCGGCCCATCCGACGACGGCGGCTTCGACGACGTCCGCGAATTCCTGCGCAGCTGCGCCTCCAACTCCGCGACCCGCTGCGTCAACACCTCGATCCGCGCGTCCCGCTCGGCCAGGGCCGCCTCCAACCGCGCAAGCCGCTCCAGCAGCTCCACAACGGACGGCGAGTCGGACACGACGATCAGGATGACCCAAACACCAACAAGATCAAGCCAGGCGATCAAGAACCTGCTGAATAGTTACGGTGCCACCGGCGATGGCGCCGAGAAGCCTGCGGCGGGAGATATCAGCCATGGAGCGGAGGCTAGGTTGCTCCGCTAGCACAACGAGCCCTGAGTGACGAATTTTCGTCGACTGTTCAATCATCAACATGGAACGTTTGGTCGGTTGTATGGCCAAGTTCTCCGTCGCACCCCGAGGTCGTGGAGCGGATAGAGCGCGAGCAGAACCCCACCGGGTAGGAAAGCTGACCATTGGTCATCG
>NZ_JBLROA010000170.1:0-1664 GCF_047921505.1 Micromonospora sp. SL1-18
GGGTGCGGCTCTCTTGGAGGGAACGTCTGATGTGGTCTGACCTGCGCTGTTTCCGTTGCGCTGCATGCTGAAGGGCTCCTTCTGGCTATGTTCTTGGTTGTCTACGCCGAGAACGAGAAAGAAGGAGCCCGATGTCATCTTACGTGCCGGTGGACGAGATGGTGTTGTTCGGGGCGTCGCGGCAGCGCTTCGACGAGACGGTGTCGTGGTTGACCGGGCCACAGGCCGGTGGGCTGTCGCACGCCGATCTGGAGCAGCGGTTGCAGGATGTCGGGCGTGAGCTGCTGCGACAGCTCCTACAAGATCACCTGGATGTGCGGGCGGTCCGTGAGCAGCGGGTGGCCGAGGTCGTCGGAGACGATCAGGTGCCACGCCGATACGCCGAGGCCGGACATGCTCGCGGGTTGGCCACGGTGTTCGGGAAGGTGAGCGTGACGCGGATCGCCTACCGGGCCAGGGGCGTGGCTAACCTGGCCCCGGCTGACGGGGTGCTGAACCTGCCGGTCGGGCTGTATTCGCACGGGCTGCGCCGGCTGGCCGCGATCGAGGCCGCGCGGGGATCGTTCGAGCAGGCCACGGCGGCGATCCGGCGGGCGACCGGGGTGGGGGTGGGCAGGCGTCAGGTCCAAGCGCTGGCCGAGACCGCCGCGCTGGACATCGATGACTTCTACGCCTCACGCCGGTGTGCCGGCTGCCCGGACGGCGACATCATCGTGTTGACCTGCGACGCCAAGGGGATCGTGATGCGCCCCGACGCGTTACGGGCCGCGACGGCCAAGAAGGCCGCGTCCAGCAGCCGGAAGCTGGCTACCCGCCTGTCGCGGGGAGAGAAGCTGGGCCGTAAACGCATGGCCGAGGTGGTGGCCGTCTACCACTGCACACCCGCACCTCGCACCCCCGCCGACGTGATCGGCGTGCCCGACGCCGAGCCCCGCGACCGTCGTGGCGGCCCGAAGGCCGCGGGCAAGTGGCTGCACGCCTCGGTCACCACCGGCACTGCCGGGCAGATCAGCACCATGTTCAACGAGGCGGCCCGGCGAGATCCGCACGGCAAACACCCGTGGGTGGTCCTCGTCGACGGCAACGCCCACCAGATCGAGACCATCCGAGCCCAAGCCAAAGCCCGCGACCAACCCGTCACGATCGTCATCGACTTCGTGCACGTCCTGGAATACCTGTGGAAAGCCGCCTGGTGCTTCCACACCGAGGGCGACCCGGCCATCGAGACGTGGGTCGCCGCGCAGGCCCGACTGATCCTGGCCGGACGCGCCCACCGCGTCGCCGGCACCATCCAACGCAAGATCACTTCCGCTGGCCTGAGACCTGACCGACGCAAAGGCGCTGACGCCTGCGTCACCTACCTGCTCAACAAGGCACGCTACCTGCGCTACCACGAAGCACTCGCGGCCGGCTGGCCGATCGCCACCGGCGTCATCGAAGGCGCCTGCCGCCACCTGGTCAAAGACCGCATGGACATCACCGGCGCCCGCTGGAGCCTGGCCGGCGCCGAAGCCATCCTCAAACTACGCGCACTGATCAGCAACGGCGACTTCGACGACTACTGGACCCACCACCTTCAGCAGGAACAACACCGAGTCCACACCAGCCGCTACGCCAACGCGGTCATCCCCACTTGATCATCCCTCCACGGGAGCTGCACCCAT
>NZ_JBLROA010000171.1:0-1587 GCF_047921505.1 Micromonospora sp. SL1-18
GGGCCTGTAGGGAGATCTGTGTAACGGATGTCAATGGATATCCGTTATGACCGGTAGGAGCCGGTCGGCACAGATAGGAATAGTTTGATGGTTCTCTCTTCGGTAGAGCAGTACGACACTCCGGTTGACGTCGAGTCTGAGGTCGCGGCGTTGGCCGAGCGGGTCGCCACGGACGGGCCGCGGCTGCCGCTGTCCGAGCCGGTGCTGGATGAGCAGGCTGCGCGGGTGGCGGCCCGGCGGGCGGTCGACGATCTGATCGACAAGCAGGGGCTGGATGCGTTGCTGGCTCAGATCAAGGGCGACGGGCTGCGGTTGACCGGGCCGGGTGGGTTCCTGTCCGAGTTGGTGAAAGCGGTTCTTGAACGGGGGTTGCAGGCCGAGTTGACCGAGCACCTGGGCTACCGTGCGCACGAATCGACCGGGCGGGGATCGGGTAACTCGCGTAACGGGGCGACGGCCAAGACGGTGCAGACCGAGGTCGGGCCGGTCGAGGTGAAGATCCCTCGAGACCGGGCGGGCACGTTCACCCCGATGCTGGTGCCGAAGAACGCCCGCCGTCTCGGCGGCCTGTCGGATGTGATCATCAGCTTGTATGCCGGTGGGATGACGGTGCGGGACATCTCGCATCACCTGCACCGCGTCTACGGCACCGAGGTCGGCCCGGACACCATCTCCACCATCACCGACGAGGTCCTCGACGAGGTCAAGGCCTGGCAGCACCGGCCCCTGGACGAGGTGTACCCGATCGTCTACGTCGACGCGCTCATGGTGAAGGTGCGTGACGGTGGGCAGGTGCGCAACAAGGCCTGCTACCTCGTCGTCGGGGTCAACACCGAGGGCGTCAAGCATGTGCTGGGTATCTGGGTGCAGCAGAGCGAGGGCGCGAAGTTTTGGATGCAGGTGTGCACCGAGCTGCGTAACCGCGGCGTCAGGGATGTGCTCATCGCCTGCTGCGACGGGCTCACCGGCCTGCCCGAGGCGATCGAGGCCGTGTGGCCCCACACCACGGTCCAGACGTGTGTCGTGCACCTGATCCGCGCGGCGATGAAGTTCGTGTCCTACAAGGATCGCCGGGCGATGGCCGCCGCGCTCAAGGACATTTACACCGCCCCAACGGTGGAGGCCGCCGAGACCGCCCTGCTCGCCTTCGCCGACAGCCCTCTCGGCAAGCGCTACCCCGCCGCGGTCGCCGTCTGGGAACGTGCCTGGGACAGGTTCATCCCCTTCCTCGCGTTCCCACCCGAGATCAGGAAAATCATCTACACCACCAACGCGATCGAATCGTTCAACTACCAGATCCGAAAGATCATCAAAAACCGCGGGCACTTCCCGACCGACGACGCCGTGATCAAGCTGATCTGGCTGGCCATCGCCGACATCGAGGACAAGCGCGCCCGGCAACGCGCCGCCGAATCAGGCAAGCCCGCCAACACCCGCACCGCACCACCGCGCCTCGTCGAAGGCGCCGGCGTCCAGGGCTGGAAACAGGCCCTCAACGCCCTGGAAATCTTCTTCCCAGGCCGCATCCCCATCGATGCCCGATAGTTAGACAGGATAGGACGTTACACAGAAATTCGGACAGGCTCC
>NZ_JBLROA010000172.1:0-1498 GCF_047921505.1 Micromonospora sp. SL1-18
ATCGTCCATGCCGCTACTCACCCGACGGCGCCTGCTCCGCCGCGCCGCCCTCTCCGCGACCGCCGCCGGCGCGACCCATGCCGGGCTCGCCGGCGCCGCCGTGGCCGGGACCGCCGCGTCCACCGCCGCCCTCGTCACCGGCTGCGACACCACACCCGACCCCGACGCGGACCCGCCCGGATCGCTGCGCTTCCCACCCGGCTTCGGCTGGGGCGCGGCCACCTCGGCGTACCAGATCGAAGGCGCGGCCAAGGAGGACGGTCGCGGCGCGTCCGTCTGGGACACGTTCTGCCACACCCCGGGGCGCACCCGCAACGGCGACACCGGCGACATCGCCGCCGACCACTACCACCGCTACGCCGAGGACCTCGACCTCATGCGCGACCTCGGCCTGCACACCTACCGGTTCTCCATCTCCTGGTCACGCATCCAGGCCGACGGGTCCGGCCGGCCCAACCAGCGCGGCCTCGACTTCTACCGCCGCCTCGTCGACGGCCTGCACGAGCGTGACATCGCCCCGATGGCCACCCTGTTCCACTGGGACCTCCCCCAGGCCCTACAGGACACCGGCGGCTGGGAGAACCGCGACACCGCCGAACGCTTCGCCGAGTACGCCGACATCGTCTTCCGCGCCCTGGGCGACCAGGTGCCCGCCTGGCTGACCATCAACGAACCGAAAACCGTGGTGCAGAACGGCTACCTCGGGGGCCACCACGCGCCCGGCAAGCAGGACCCGGCGGCCGCGTACCTGGTCGCCCACCACCTCCAGCTCGCCCACGGCCTCGCCGTACGCGCGCTACGCGCCACCGGCGCCAAGACCCGCATCGGCCCCGCCCTCAACCTGCACCCCTGCTACCCCGCCAACGACACCGCCGAGGCCGCCACCGCGACCCGCCTCTACGACGGCTACGAGAACCGCCTCTACCTAGACTCGATCCTCAAGGGCGCCTATCCGCAGGACGTGCTGGCCGACCTGGGCCCGGACAGCCGGATGGTCCGCTGCATCCGCGACGGCGACCTGAAGGTCATCTCCAGCCCGGTCGACCTGGTCGCCGTGCAGTACTACACGCCCATCTACGTCACCGGCCAGGGCGACACGGTCCGCAAGTGGCCCACCTCCGAGGCGAGCTGGCAGCAGATCTACCCCGACGGGATGTACGACATCCTCACCCGGATCACCCGCGACTACGGCCCGATCCCGCTCACCATCACCGAGAACGGGCTGCCCTGCCCGGACACCCTCGCCTCGGACGGCACCATCGACGACGCCGCCCGGATCGACTTCCTCCGCGACCACTTCGCCGCCGCCCACCGGGCGATCCGCGACGGCGTGCCGCTGGAGAGCTACCACGTCTGGTCGCTGCTGGACAACTTCGAGTGGGCCGAAGGGTACGACCAACGCTGGGGCCTGATCTATGTGGACTACCCCACGCAGCGCCGCGTGCTCAAGCGCAGCGCCCACTGGTACCGCACCGTCATCCGGGACAACGGCCTCTAA
>NZ_JBLROA010000173.1:0-1347 GCF_047921505.1 Micromonospora sp. SL1-18
CCAGGGGCAAAGCAAAGTTAGTTGATCTTCGTTTGACCTGGTGAGGCGTGTGTTTTGCGGGTCGGTCCCGGGGCGGTGAGCGAGCGCGGCCTTCCTGAGTAGACGATGAAGGTTCCTACGCCAGTCGTCGTCTGCAAAGAAAGGCCGCTCGTGTCAGTCTCCCACGCTGTCGTCGGTGTCGTCACGGATGAGGGTGGGGAGGTCGACTACGGGCAGGTAGCCGCGCTGGCGGCCGTGTTCGGGCAGGTCAACGATCCGCGTAAGGCGCGGGGTGTGCGTCATCGGCTCGCGGGGGTGTTGACCGTGGTGACGCTGGCGTTGTTGTGCGGCGCCCGTAACTTCCGGCAGGCCGCCGACCGGGTGGCCGAGTTGCCGCAGCCGTTGCTGGCCGCCGCGGGTGCCCGCCGGCACCCGGTGCTCGGGATCCGGGTCACGCCGGGTCGGGACACGCTGCGCCGGCTGGTCGAGGCGGTCGACGCGGCGGTGGTTGACCGCCTCGTCAGCGCGTGGCTGGCCGCCCGGCTGCCCGGTCCGGCCGACGGGTGCGGGTTGTCGCTGGACGGTAAGACCGTCCGGAACTCGGGTGGCCCGACCGGGGTGGACGTGCAGTTGTTCTCCGCGATGCGTCACGACACCGCCGTCGTCGTCGCCCAGGTGCAGGTCCCGCCCGACACGACCGAGGTCACCCAGATCAGGGCCCTGCTCGACCATGTCGAGGTGGCCGGGATGGTCGTCACCGCCGACGCGGCTCATCCCAGCAGCGACACCGCCGCCTACCTACGCGGACGCGACGCGGACTACGTGTTCACCGTCAAAGGCAACAGGCCCACGCTGCTGGCCGCGATCACCGACCGGCTACCGGCGGCAACAGCGGCGACCAGCGCCCACACCGACACCGAACGCCGCAGCGGCTACCGCGTCACCCGCACCATCTGGGTCGCAGCCGCCACGGGCATCGACTTCCCCGGCGCGGCCGTGGTCTTCCGACTACGCCGCGACGTGTACGCCCCCGACGGCCAGCGGGTCAGCAAGCAGATCGTCCACGGGATCACCAGCCTGGTCGGCGCCGCCGCCGATCTGCTCACCTACATCAGGACACATTGGTGGATCGAAAACAAAATTCACTGGGTCCGTGACGTCCTGTTCGGCGAGGACACCCACCACGCCTGGCTCGGCAGCCTCGCCCATGCCATGGCCGCCTTACGCAACCTCGCGATCGCCCTGATCCGGCTTGCCGGACACTCCAGGATCAAGCAGGTCATGGAACGTCACCACGCCGACAAGATGCTCATCCCCGCCCTGCTCAACGCATCCCGACCATGATCAACAGACTTTGCTTTGGCTCTG
>NZ_JBLROA010000174.1:0-1347 GCF_047921505.1 Micromonospora sp. SL1-18
CAGATCTCTTCGCGGTCCGCGAGTTCCGAAACCTGTTCGTCGCCAACTGCGCCGGCCTCGCCGCACACACCACCTCGGCGCTTGCGCTGGGATCGCTGACCTACGCGGCGACCGACTCCGCCCTACTCACCGCGCTGAGCATGTTCGGCGCGCCGATCGCCGGCGTGATCGGCAGCCTGACCCTGCTGTCCGCCGCCGACAGCCTGCCACCACGCCGGGCGTTGACCCTCGCCGCGCTGATCGCCACCGCCGGCGCGGCGCTCCAGGCGGTGCCGGGCCTGCCGCTGTGGGCCCGGTTCACCATCATCTTCGGCACCGCGTACGTCGGCTCGATCACCAGCGGCGCGCGCTGGGCCCTGATCAGCGACATGCTGCCGCCCGGCGCGTACGTGCTCGGCCGCTCGACGATAAACGCCAGCGTGGGCGTCATGCAGATCGCCGGCTTCGGGGCGGGTGGAGTGCTGTTGGTATGGCTCAGCCCGTACCAGGTGTTCCTGATCGCCGCGGTGCTGCGGGCCGTGGCCGCCGCGCTGGGCTGGTTCGGCCTGGCCGAACGGCCGGTCCAGGCGGGCGAACGGGCGTCGACGGCCCGAACGTTGCGGATCAACCAGGAACTGTGGGCCGACCCGGGCCGCCGGTCGCTCTACCAGGATGTGGGCCAGTGCTCCGCCCTTCTGGGCGGGGGTGAAGGCCTGCGCGGGAGGGCCATCAAGGCCCGAGCGTGCGCTAACCTGGCTGGTTCTGTTGTTCGATGTATTGGTGTAGGACTGACAGGGGTGCGTCTGCGAGGGAGCCGGCGAAGTAGGAGCCGGACCACAGGCGGGCGTCGCGCCAGAAGTGGCGGCGGATGTTGGGGTAGTCGCGGCGCAGGTAGCGGGAGGACACGCCCTTGAGGGAGTTGACCAGTTTGGACAGGGCCACCTTGGGTGGGTAGTTGACCAGCAGGTGGATGTGGTTGTCTTCGCCGTTGAACTCGACTAGTTCGCACTCGAATTGTTCGCAGACCTGGCGCATCACCTGTTCGAGGTAGCGCAAGTGTTCGTCGGTGAAGACTTGTGCTCGGTGCTTCGTGACGAAGACCAAGTGGGCGTGGAGCAGGAAAGTGCAGTGTCTGCCGGTGCGGATGGGGTAGGTGTCGGCCATAAACCAAGTGTATGATGTGGAGCGTGAGGGCAGGCAAGGCGGACATTGGTCGGAAGTACCGGCTGTATCCCAGCGAGGAGCAGGCCGAGCGGCTGACCGCGTGGGGGCACACGTGCCGCTGGCTTTACAACACGGCGTTGGAGCAGCGCCAGTTCGTCTGGCGGCAGCGCAAGGTCACCCTTGGGGCCACTGCCCAATGCGCCC
>NZ_JBLROA010000175.1:0-1327 GCF_047921505.1 Micromonospora sp. SL1-18
CTAGTACGGCAGCCGCCGTTTGAGATGTCGCTGCTCAGAGGGGCTGGACGCGGGGCGGCCACCGCGTGATCGTCTGTACGTTGTGGACATAACTTCAGATCTTGCGGTGGCCGCGTGCCACAGCGTAGCCGTTGTTCGATGGGAACGTGTGCTGGCCGGGGTGCTCGGGTGCTTCGCGGGCCGGTTCGGGCGGGTGGAGCCGCGTCGTGCGGCGGCGGCGTTCGTGACGGGGCTGCTGGCCGATCTTGAGGTGAAGACGTGCTGGCAGCTGGCGGAGCAGGCCGGACACGCTCGGCCGGATGCGATGCAAAGGTTGTTGTATCGGGCGGTGTGGGACGCCGACGCCGTCCGCGACGACCTGCGGCAACTGATCGCCGACCGGTTCGGCGCCCCGGACGCGGTCCTGGTGGTCGACGAGACCGGTGACCTGAAGAAGGGCACCCACACGGTAGGGGTGCAGCGCCAGTACACCGGCACCGCCGGGCGGATCGAGAACAGCCAGGTCGGGGTGTTCCTGGGCTACGCCGGCTCCGACGGGCACACCCTGATCGACCGGCGCGTGTATCTGCCGGCGTCGTGGACCGACGACCGCCAGCGGTGCCAGGCCGCCGGCGTGCCCGACGAGATCGAATTCGCCACCAAGCCGGACCTGGCCGCGGACATGATCACCGCCGCCCTCGACGCTGGCGTGCCGGCGGGATGGGCCGCCGCGGACGAGGCATACGGCAACAGCGCCGCGTTCCGCGCTGGCCTGCGCGAACACGGGCTCGGCTACGTCCTCGCGGTGTCCTGCAGCCATCTGATCCCGATCGACGGCGGCAAGACCCGCGTTCGCGCCGACCGGGTAGCCGCCGAACTACCGGACTCGGCGTGGCAGCGCCGCTCAGCCGGCGCCGGATCCAAGGGCCCCCGCTACTACGCCTGGGCCTGGCTGGATGACGTGTGCACCGACACTGACCCCGACGACGGCGGCCGGCACAGCCTCTTGATCCGCCGCAACACCACCACCGGCGAGCTGGCCTTCTACCGCTGCTGGACCCCGAAACCGGCCACCTTCGCCCAACTCGTGCGGGTCGCCGGGATCCGCTGGACCGTAGAGGAAGCCTTCCAGGCCGCCAAGAGCCAGGTCGGCCTGGACCAGCACCAGGTCCGCCGCTGGGACTCCTGGCACCGGTTCACCACCCTCGCCCTGGCCGCCCTCGCCGTCCTGGCGATCTGCGCCGCCGACGCCGCCCACCACGACCCGGCTGACGCCGGGCTAATCAAGCTCACGGTCAACGAAGTCCGCCGCCTCATCAACGCCTGCATCATCCGCCCGATCAGCGAC
>NZ_JBLROA010000176.1:0-1279 GCF_047921505.1 Micromonospora sp. SL1-18
CGCACGGACCTTACGGGCCCGGTTCGAGGTCTTCGCGCCGTACTTGCGGCGGGCGGTCTCCTGCCGGCCAGCCTTCGACTTCAGCCTGGCCAGCTCCCGCTCCTGACCGGGTGAGGTAAAGGTGCGGTTCCACATGCGCCCGTCGGACATCGCCACGGCGACCTTCACCCCCCGGTCGACACCCACTACAGTGTCGGGCCGGGCGTGCGCCTCGGGCGTGGTGACGCCGGCGTGGACACCGAACCCGACGTGCCAGGCAACACCGTCGAAGGACACCACCGCGTTACGGACCGTGCCGCCCAAGGGGCGGGACCAGCGGAACCTGACCTCGCCGATCTTCGGCAGGCTGACCACGCCCCACCGGCGGTTGACCCGCCGCACCGCAATCGCCTGACCCGGGAACGGGACCGATAACCGCCCCGACTTGCGTTTGCGTGTCGGTGCCCCGGCGGGGTGCTGCGGATCCCACCAGTTGCGGTACGCCTGGTCGAGTTGGCGCAGCACCTGTTGACCGGACTGTGCCGGCAGGTCCGCGACCCAGTCGAGTTCCTTACGCGCCTCGGTCAAGGAGGCGCACTGCGCGGTGACCCCGAGGGTGACCTTGCGCTGCTGCCACGCGAACTGGCGCTGCTCCAAAGCGGTGTTGTACAGCCAGCAGCACGTGTGCCCCCACGAGGCCAGGCGCTGCGCCTGTTCCTCGGTGGGGTACAGCCGGTACCTCCGGCCCGTGTCCGCCTTCACGCTCCACATCATACACTTGGTTTCATGACCATCAACTACCCAGTTCGCACGGGCAGGCACTGCACTTTCCTACTCCACGCCCATTTGGTTTTCCTCACGAAGTACCAGGCGCCGGTCTTCACCGACGAACACCTGCACTACCTGGAACAGGTAATGCGGGAGGTGTGCGAACAGTTCGAGTGCGAGCTGATCGAGTTCAACGGCAAGGACAGCCACGTCCACCTGCTGGTGAACTTCCCACCCAAGGTGGCGCTGTCGAGACTCGTCAACTCCCTCAAGGGCGTGTCCTCCCGCTACCTACGCCGCGACTTCCCCGAGCTTCACCGCTACTACTGGCGGAACACCCGACTATGGGCCGGGTCCTACTTCGCCGGCACCCTCGCAGGCCCACCCTCGACCGCCCTGCGCCAGTACATCGAACAACAGAACCAGCCGGCTTAGAGCACGCACGGGCCCTGATGACCCTCCCACGCGGGCCTTCACCCCGCCCTGACTAAAGGGCAAGACCGTGAAGTTAGGGCGTTTGGGCTGGTGTCAA
>NZ_JBLROA010000177.1:0-1252 GCF_047921505.1 Micromonospora sp. SL1-18
CTAGCCAGTCGTTGAGCGCGCGCGGGCACGTGCGGAAACCAGGTGAACGCCGCGTAGTCGCAGATCGAGGGAGTGGGCATCGGCGACGATGAAGTCGATGTTCTCCTGCCGGCGTGCGCTGGCCTCCGCCCGACCCAGTTGCAGCGCCGGTTCGGTGATCTCTGCGGCAGTGACTCGTCCCGCGGCCACCCGGGTGGCCAGGTCGACGGTGATGGTGCCTGGTCCGCAGCCGACATCGAGCAGGGACATGCCCGGCCGGAGATGGGGTAGCAGGTAGGCCGCGGAGTTCTCGGCGGTGCGCCATCGATGTGAGCGCAGAGCGGTCTCGTGATGCCCGTGGGTGTATACGTGTGGTGCGGCGGCCATCTCGTCTCCAGCCTTCTGATGCCCGGGCGGCAAAACTAACCCATGTCTCATATCATGGATGAACGATCCCGTTTTATGGGACTGCTGCGAGGAGCCCCCGCACACCGGCCAATCGCCCCGGGCCATCTGGCGACATAGGCGGGCCCAGGAACATCCGCACATCGGCTTCGACCGCCCGTCGACCGCCACGGTACGTGCGTCACGCACTGTGACGCCCGATCGGCGGCATGACCGGACACCGCCGTTGAGCGTTGGGTCAAGTGGCAAGCTGGCACTTATGGACAGGAAGCAGGTGACCGGCTGGATCGCGGCCTACGAGCATGCGTGGCGGACGCAGGGGACGGAGGTGCTCGCCACGATCTTCACCGCAGAGGCGAGCTATCTGCAGGGGCCTTACCAGAGGCCGATCATCGGTCTGCCAGCCATAGCCCGGATGTGGGAAGACGAGCGGGACGGCCCCGGCGAGGTGTTCCAGATGACCAGTGAGGTCGTCGCGGTCGAGGGCGACACTGCGGTGGTGCGCGTGGCGGTCCGGTACGGCGACCCAGTCGACCAGGAGTACCGCGACCTGTGGATCATACGTTTCGCCGAGGACGGGCGCTGCAGCTCGTTCGAGGAGTGGCCTTTCTGGCCAGCGCAGCCGACCACCGCGCATCCGGCTGGAAGCTGACACGGGCACGCTACGACAACCCAAACGCTGTCGGCGGCCAGATGAGGGCGCCGTACCAAAGGTCGAGGTCGCCGGAGGATGCGTCAGAGCGGTGCGCCGCCGAAGCTCAACTCGTTGCCGTCCGGGTCGTAGAAGTCCGCTTTGCGTACGCCGTTGGGGTACGTCTCCCGCTTTGCCGGCTCGACCCCGCGGTCCGCGGCAGCGGCGATGAACGCG
>NZ_JBLROA010000178.1:0-1156 GCF_047921505.1 Micromonospora sp. SL1-18
CGTCCGCGGTCTCTCCGCAGGCCCCAGGCGTCATCGCCCCTTCGTTGGAGTAGATGCGCCCGTAGGCCACAAGATACAAATCCGGGTTGAACAACTGCCGGTACAGTTCATTGCACGGCAGGCCACGCCTACCGCGTTCACGGAGGACATTCAACACCGTTTCGGCGTTCTGCATTACGCATACCCCACGGTCTTCGATTGTCCAGTCACCTGGCCCCCTTCGCCCTGTGGACGGCCTTCCCGTCCTCCTTGGTCGGGCGTTACTCCGACGACTAATATGGGGCCTCTGTCACCATAGGACTCGCGTCCCTTAGGTGATCCCACGTTCGTCTCTGTCATACGTCATAGCGCGATTTAGGTCCCCCACTCATCCCCTTGAACTCCCTCATTGGGAGTCGCTCCATACCCCGGAGGTTGCGTCGACCCGCACGTGATGTCGGCGCAGGGCATGGCACCGGTTTCGGGCGTCTTTCCGGTGGGAGACTCCATTGCACCTTCTGGAGATTGGGGTAAAGGCAGTCTAGCTTTGACCATGTCGCGCGGGTCCCGTATCGCCTCGTTTCATACGCCTGAACACGAACGATACTTTCCTGACATGCTACGGTTCCCTTCACTTTTCAGATCCAGGTAAGTCATTGGACCCAGAAACCTTCCTCCGAGTTTCTCCCGGCTGAACCGGGAATATGACAGAGCGCCTCGTGGCGCAGCATGGGTAGAGTCCGTACGTTGCTTACCGCCGGGCTTGAGCAACCCCCGTGCCACCAACGCGGCCAGCAACAGATCCAGGGCCCGCTCCACCAGGTGGTAGTCGACCAGCCGGTTGCGGAAGTCGGTCAGGATCGAGGCGTCGAACCCCTCATCGTCCAACTCCAGGCCCAACCCGTACTTCCAGTCGATGCGGGTCCGCACCGCCTCCGCGGCCTGCCGATCGGTCAGATGCTCCGCGTACTGCAACACCGTCACCAGCATCAACCGGCCCGGGGACCAGCCCGGCCGGCCCCGCACCCCGAACGCCGCAGCGAACGCCTCATCGGCGTACAGCTCACCCAGCTCGTCCCGGATCACCACCGCCAGCGGCGCCCGCCGCCCCCGATACATGCGGCCGACCGCCGCGGCGATCTGCGGCGAGGGCTGCGGCCACGGCGCAGGCTGCACA
>NZ_JBLROA010000179.1:0-1143 GCF_047921505.1 Micromonospora sp. SL1-18
CTCATCCCCGCTCGGCCGCCGAACCTTGCTGAGATCACCTCAGTGGGCATCGACACCGTCAGAATCGTCATCCCACGGCTCAAGGTCCCACTCATCTTCAAGAGTCGGCCGCATGCGCCACCTAGCCAGGGGCGGGCCCATGGAGACGACGAAAGACCCCGCCTCTATGGTGGCCGATGGCGTCGGTCAAGCAGATCCAAGTCACCTTCGACTGCACAGACCCTGAGCGGGTCGCCCGTTTCTGGTGCGAGGTGTTGGGGTACGTCGTACCGCCGCCACCGGAGGGGTTTGCTACTTGGGGCGATTTCGATCGTGCGCTGCCGCCTGAGCGTCAGGGTTCAGCGTCCGCATGCATTGATCCCTCAGGTGTGGGCCCCCGACTGTTCTTCCAGCGCGTTCCCGAGGGCAAGGTCGTCAAGAATCGGCTGCATCTTGACGTGCGGGTCGGCACTGGGCTCGTGGGTGAGGAGCGCCTGGCCGCACTTGAGGCCGAATGCGCACGATTGGTCGCGCTCGGCGCGGTACGCATGCGACTACTGACTGCCGATGGTTACAACGAGTCGTGCCTCGTGATGCAGGACATCGAGGGCAACGAGTTCTGTCTCGACTGAGTGGCCGCGAACACGACACCTTCGCGAGTCGACTGGTGCAGTTTCGCCATCACGAGAGTCGCCGTCCCGCGGCGCGTCCACGGTCCTGATCCAGCGGCTGATCAGTTCACCCAAAGCTGTCTCCGGCAGCACGCCGGCCTGGCGGAAGACGACGATGTCTCGCACACGCAGGCATGCCCATCTACCTCTGCCCCTCGCGGGCGTGCACCTACGACCGGGGTCACGCAGTACGACGCCTGGTCCCCCTCGAGTGCTGGCAAGATAGCCGTGCACCGTGGGAGCGGTGGTCCAAGCTCCTGGACACCCCGCTCGATCAAGCGTTCCGGCTGGAGAACAGCCCGCAGCGCCCACAGCCGTCGCTGCCGCACTGCTGACATCGTCCGAAGCAGAGGACCGCGAAGGCGATCTCGGCGACGTGTCAGCTTACAATCCGAGGGGCTATCCGGTCGTAACTACCGAGAAGCCGGTTTCACCGCCAGGCGCCTCGTTGTGGACATCTATGCCCGCACGATCTCGATCTAAGGAGGAGCGA
>NZ_JBLROA010000180.1:0-1128 GCF_047921505.1 Micromonospora sp. SL1-18
ATTATCCGGCTAATCGGCGTTCTGCTTGGCTATTGGCCGGTTAACGGAGTCAGCGATGGAGTCGGCGGAGTTGTTCTTCGTGGCTGCGGACTCGTTCGGCGAGGGTGCTCACTGCGGCGCGTAGCGTGGCGATCTCGTCGGTGATCGCGGTGATCGGTCCGTCGGTGTGCTGGTGGTGTTCGATGATGGCGCGTAGTGCGGTGTTGCGGTAGAGGGTGGACCGGCTGAGCCCGGTGGCGGTGGCGATCGCGGTGAACGTGACGGGTCGTCCGTCTCGGGCGAGGTCGATGCAGGCACGCTCGACCGCGTTCATCGTGTGGCTTGCGTTCATCCGGCGGTGGCCTCCGTGGCGGCGATCAGGGCGTCCAGGCGTGCGATGAGCTTGTGGTGGCGTTGGGCTTCGTCGATCCATCCTCGTTCTTCTGCGTCTTGGGCGAGTGCTTCGGCGTCGACGCGTTGGGCGGCGAGGATCGGCAGGGATGACGGGTCGGCTCGGTAGCTGGGGCAGTGTTCGCAGATGTTGGCGTAGCTGCAGGCGCCCTGGGCGGGGGCGCGTAGGCAGAACCCGCCGGCCATGCGTGATTTCAGCAGCGGTGTGGTGCGCCAGTCCTTGCCGCCGGTGATGGCAGTTAGTGGGAGTTGAAGTCTGCCTGGCGTGCTGGCGTTGGTCTGGGCGTGGGGTTGCGGAGCTTGCTGCTTGGCGAGTTCCAGGGCGCGTTCGTACTCGGTGCGGACGGTGGAGTCGAACAGTCGCCCGTAACGCAGGCTCATTTCGGCGCTGACGTGCCCGAGCAACGCCATCAGGGCTTGCAGGGAGACTCCGGCGTTGACCAGCGCGGTGGCGTAGGTGTGTCGCAGTTGGTGGGAGGTGACGTGCTCCAACCTGGCGACGTCGGCAGCGTGGTCGAGCTCGCGGCGGACGCCTTGCTGGGTCAGCCTGCGCCCGAGGTAGGTGAACAGGAACTGCGCGGGGCGCCGGTAGCGCGGGTGCGGCATCGGTCGACCGTGGGATCGGATCTGGGTGATCCGGTCGATCAGGTCGAGGGTCTCGGTATCCAGCGGCACCATCCGCTCGGTGGCCATCTTCCCGAGTGGGACCTTGAGCCAGGCGCCGTTGCCATCGATCTC
>NZ_JBLROA010000181.1:0-1090 GCF_047921505.1 Micromonospora sp. SL1-18
TAACGAGTTGGTGCACGGTAGCGCCGAGGGTTCGATAACGATCTTGTGACGGTGGCCGCGTCGCGGCCAGACACGCGGAAGGGCCGCACGAACATCGCTGAGTGTCTAAGTCAGTGGCCCGTGCGGCCCTGTCGCATCGTATATTCACCGGCATTCCACGTCGACGGCTGGCCAAGCTGATCGCTGAACTCGCCGGACCATGGGACGGACAGCAGGAGTCCCGGCTGCGTCAACGCCGTGGCCGTGACCGGTTACGCGCCCCCGGCGCCGGCCCGCGCCGTGACCTGGTCTTCACCGACCGGGTCATCGCCACCCTGGTCGTCCTGCGCTTCCAGCTTCCCCACGCGGCCCTGGCCCTGCTCTACCAGGTCGACCGGGCCACCATCACCCGCGCCGTCGGTGAGATCCGGCCGCTACTGGCAGCACGCGGCTTCGCCGTGCCCGGCAAGCCCGAGCTACGGCTGCGCACCCTGGCCGACGTGTTCGCCTACGCCGCCGCCGAAGGCATCGAACTACGCATCGACGGCACCGAAGTGCAGGTGAGACGGCCGAAGGCCGGCAAGCCCGGCCGCCGGGCGTTCGTATCCGGCAAGAAGAAGCAGAACACCATCAAGGCCACGGTGATCAGCGACGGCAACGGCCGGCTGCTATGGGCAGGAGCGATCCGCCCCGGCCGCCAACACGACGCCACCGCACTACGCACCGAAGGCGTCGAAGACCTCCTACGCCAGTACCCGCAGGTCCAGGCGTTGGTCGACTCCGGCTACCAGGGACTGGCCCGCGACTTCGACGACCAGGTCACCGCCCCGCCCAAGAAACCACGCAACGACGCCCCCACCGAAGAACTAGCCGTCTACCAGGACAAACGTAAAGCCCAGTCATCCCAGCGGATCTGCGTCGAACACGCCATCGCCGAACCCAAGCAGTGGCGGCCCCTGCAGCGCTACATCGGACGTCGCGAACACTTCCACGACACACTGCTCGCCGTCACCGGCCTGGTCTCCGACCGCTGCGCCGAACGCTAACAAGATCACCAGCCGAACCGCTCAGGTCAGCGCGCCCGGATCCCTATCGTGCACAACCTCGTAAG
>NZ_JBLROA010000182.1:0-1048 GCF_047921505.1 Micromonospora sp. SL1-18
TATGCCGGTCCGTCCAACCGACTGTCGAATGTCCAGAGCTTTCAAGGTCTTCGCGAACTCGGCCGACGTGTAGTTGCTGCCGCGATCAGAGTGAAAGACCGCACCGGGAGAGATCGTGTGATTGCGGGCGGCCATCGCAATCGCGGCAGCAATCAGCGGCGTTTTGTAGTTATCGCCGATCGCCCAACCGATCACAGCCTTGGTGCAGCAGTCGATCACCGTGGCCAGATAAACCCAGCCTTCCCACGTCGGAATGTACGTGATGTCACCGACCATTTTGGACCCCGGCTCGTCGGCGGTGAAGTCACGGCAAACGAGGTCGGGGATCGCCGCCGGCTGGTCGTCGGCCTCGGTCAGGTTGTGCCGCCACGGCCGGGGCTGACACGGCACCAGGCCCAGGTCACGCATGATCGACCGGACGAGTTCCGGCGTGCAGCGCTCGCCCCAGCGGGCCAGCTGGGCGTGGACCCGCCGGTAGCCGTACGTCTCGTCCGAGTCATCAAAGATCTTCTTGACCAACAGTTGGAGGTATTCACGGCGCGCGGCGGTCGCCGATTTTGGTCGGCCGCACCATTCGTAGTAGCCGGACGTAGACACGTCCAACCATTCGCACAGTTTCATAATCGAGTACTTCTTGGCGCCCTCTGGCGTCGCGGTGGCCTTCTCCGCATCGATGAGCTCGTACCGAGCGCTCACCGATACTCCTGCGCGAAGAAGGCTGCGGCCTTTCCCAGGAACTCGTTCTTGAGGCGCAGCTCGCGATTTTCCTTCTCTAATTCACGCAGCCGCGCGCGTTCGGACACCGTCAACGGCGGTTCCTCGCCGGCGTGCTCGCGCCGATACGCGTTAACCCAGTTACCCAAGGTGCCTTCGACAATTCCGAGCTCGCGGGCGACCTGCGCGATCGGACGTGACGTCTCGATCACCGCCTTGACCGCTTCTTCCCGGAATTCAGGCGAGTACTTCTTTCGCCGTTCGGGCATTGTTCCCTCCCCTTCCAGACGTGGATCTTATTAGGTCCACTGTCCGGAATCTTCGGGGCACCTCA
>NZ_JBLROA010000183.1:0-1043 GCF_047921505.1 Micromonospora sp. SL1-18
AGAGCCTGGTAAATAAGGGTTTCAGGCCATCCGGGGGGCGCCGTGGAGATCGGCCGTGGTGGTGGTGCCGGCGTGGCAGCGTGACATGAGGAAGGGCCTCCGGTACGAGCAAAGGCGACTAAACCAGCACGACCGAAGGCCCAACCCTGTCTGTATACCTTGTCGCCGGCGTCGCCGCATCCACCACCCCGGCCACCCTCGATGCTCACCTGCCCACCGCCCGGCCACGGCACTACCCGTCCGACACCACCGATGCCGAATGGGCCGTCCTCGCCCCGCACGTCCCGGCCGGCACCGGACGCGGCCGACCGATCACCTACCCCCGCCGCGACATCGTCGACGCGATCCGCTACCTCGACCGCACCGGCTGCCAGTGGGACGCGCTACCAGCCGACTTCCCCCACCACAAACTGGTCTACCACTACTTCAAGACCTGGACCGCGAACGGAACCCTGCACCGCATGCACAACAGCCTGCGCGAACAGGTCCGCCAGCGAGTCGAGAACCGCAACCGGCAACCGAGCGCCGCACTGGTCGACTCCCAGTCGATCCGCGGCGCGGAGACCGTCGGACGGCCCAGCCGCGGCTACGACGCCGGGAAGAAGATCAACGGCCGCAAACGACACATCGCCGTCGACACCTGCGGCCTGCTCCTCGCCGTCCTGGTCACCGGCGGCAACGTGCAGGACCGCGACGGCGCCCGACCCCTCCTACAGGCGTTACACGCCTGCTTTCCCAGCATCCGCCTGGTCTGGGCCGACAGCGGCTACGCCGGAAAGCTCGTCGCCTGGGCCACCACCCACCTCGCCCTGACCGTGCGAATCGTCGCCAAACTCGCCGGGCAGACCACCTTCGTCGTCCACCACCGCAGATGGGCAGTCGAACGCAGCTTCTCCTGGATCAACCGGTGCCGACGCACCGTCCGCGACTACGAACGGCAACCCGCGCACCACGCCGCAATGGTCCAATGGGCGATGATCATCGTGATGGCGCGCCGCCTCGCCCGGCACCAACACACCTGAAACCCTTATTTACTAGGCTCT
>NZ_JBLROA010000184.1:0-1020 GCF_047921505.1 Micromonospora sp. SL1-18
AAGTGCCCCTCGTCGTTAATTCGTCGGGGGTTGGGTCCAGGCGGTGGGGTCGTTGAGGTAGAGGCCGCAGGCGCAGTCGAGGGCTTCCTCGGCGGTGCCGGCGGTGTGGCCGCTGGGTAGGAACGAGTCTTCGTATCCGTCTTTGCTGGCCAGGTAGATCGCGAAGCCCCACTGGTTGGCGTAGCCGCCGTAGCGCAGCCGGAACAGGGGCAGGGTGGCGCCGTCGGGCAGGCGGCCGTCGACGTAGGCGAACACGCCGCGGTAGCGGACCGACACCGCGGTCAGGGCGGGCCAGCGGTTGCGGGCGTGTGCGGACAGGCGTTGGCGTAGCGAGGTCTTGGTCGACTCGGGCGGAGGCTTGGCCACGATTGCCATATTGCCGCAATCGCTGCGGCGTGTCGGTGTGGGCACTGCGTGTTCGGGGTGGCAGAACGTGCCGATGCCCCCGACAAGCCCGTACCTGATCGTGCTCGATCCCGATGAACACGGCGCGCTGCAGACGTTGGCGCGTGGATCTACCGCCGAGTACCGGCTGGTGGTGCGGGCGCGGATCGTGCTGGCCGCCGCAGGCGGCGCCACGAACACCGCGAACGCGGCGCTCCACGGCGTGCACGTGGACACGGTGCGTAAGTGGCGGCGGCGGTTCTGGGCCCACCGGTTGGAGGGCCTGGCCGACGCGGACCGGCCGGGCCGGCCATCGACGTTCACCGCGATGCAGCAGGTGCAGGTCAAGGCCCTGGCGTGTGAGCTTCCGGCCGACCGCGGGGTGCCGCTGTCGCGCTGGAGCGCGGCCGAGCTGGCCGGCGAGGCGGTCACCGCCGGGATCGTCGCCGACATCTCTGCCTCCACCGTGGCCCGATGGCTGGCCGCCGACGCGATCAAGCCCTGGCGGCACCGGTCGTGGATCTTCCCGCGTGACCCGGACTTCGCCGCCAAGGCCGATGTTGTGCTCGACCTTTACTCGCGTATCTGGCAGGGTCGGCCACTCGCAGACGACGAGTTCGTGATCAGTGCGGACGA
>NZ_JBLROA010000185.1:0-1003 GCF_047921505.1 Micromonospora sp. SL1-18
GTGCCGTTGGCGGTGGCCGGCGGCTTCTTCGGTTGGGCCGGCAGGGTGACGGTGGGGACGTCGACGTCGGGCAGGTCCAGAGCGGTCGGCACGCTGCCGGTGATCCGCTCGGTTGCGGGAGTGCTGTCGGAGTCGATGACGTCGACCAGCGGGGAGCCCACCTCTGCGGTGAGTACCTCCCGGCGTTTGATGTCGAACCGCAGGTAGGCGGCGTTGCCGTCTGAGGCCCGCTCGATCAGAGCGGTGGAGGCGTTGCAGGCGACCGCAATGCGGTCGAGACGCCCTTCCAGGTCGGCCAGGGAGAGGCCGGGGCGCAGGTACACCCAGACCCGCTCGCCGACCGGCGTGGGACGAGCCCACAGGATCAGCGGCAGGCTGCCGGAGCGGTTGGAGATGATGAACTGCGCGAAACACACGCGCAGGCGGTGCCGGACGAACAGGCACATGAACCACCCGAACACTGTGCGGCGGATGGCCGGTACAGCGGCCGGGACGCCGACGACCAGGGCGACCACCCCGGCGGTCACCGGGGCGGCGGTGTGGTTGGCCAGCTGCACCCAGAAGGAGATGGCCCCGGTGGTGAACACGATCTCGGTGCTCCACCACCACAGCAGCCGCAGCACCGGCCAGATACGGACCAGCACCCAGACGAACGCGCCCGCCGGGACGCCGATGAGAGCGCCCACGAACAGGGCAAGGATCGGGTGCATGTAGGAAGCGGCCACCACGGCCGAGAGCAGGCCGACGATGACCGCCGTCAGGATGAACGCCACCCGGGCGTTCCGCGCGGAGGAACGGTGAACTCTGGCCTCGATGACCGTCACCGTTCCGCTTGACTTACCGCCGAAGGGGCGGCGAGGGCTAGACTTGGACACGACACGTCCTCCCAGCTAATGGGCGGGATGAGTTGGAGGGCACGGGGTCGGCGATGTAGGAGTCGGACCGACCCCGCGCCAGCTCTTACGGGGATGCCACCACCACAGGCGGTGACCGGGCCAGGAGC
>NZ_JBLROA010000186.1:0-971 GCF_047921505.1 Micromonospora sp. SL1-18
ACTATGATCACCGAGGCCAAAACCGCGCCCCGCTGACACTCCCATCTCGGCAGGTGCGTGCACGGGGATCGAGCCGACGCCTACGCCGGGCATCTACGGAGAGTGACGGGAGTTCCTGCCTTCCGGCGCGCCCGCTCGGCGGCAGATCGGCACTCCTGATCTTGGCGTTCGGCCGTTGGCTGCGACGGAGGTCTTCAACTCCAGGAGGGGTTGCGGCTCGGCAGCCACGGCCCGAACAGCGACTCGTACTCCTCACCAGTTTCGACGGTGAGGAGGAAATCAGGTGCGGTCCCGGCCACCGCATCACGCAAGCGGGCCAGCAGCAGCGGGACAGTCGCCAGGTCCAACGACAGTGCTGTCGCGAGTTGGACTCGCTTAGTGCTCCTTGCCGTTAATTCGTCGGGGGTCACGCGGCGGTTGGCAGGGGTGCGTGGGTGGCGAGGCGTTTGAGGGTGGCATCAAGGTCCTTCTTCGTGTAGCGCCAGTTGAACGGTCTGGCGGCGAGGTTGTAGTGGTCGTGGAACGCGTCGAGGCGGTTCTCGACGTCGGTGAGGTCGTGGAAGTCGTTGGGCGTGACGACCTTGCGCTGCACCACGGAGAAGTAGATCTCCACCTGGTTCAACCAGCTGGCGTGCAGCGGTGTGTGCACGATGGTGGCGGTGGGCCATGCGGCGGCCATGCGGTCGATGGAGGCCTGTCCGCGATGGGAGGAGCCGTTGTCGACGATCCAGAACACCCTGCTGGCTGAGGCGTAGGGTTCGCGGGTCATGACCTGCTCGACCAGCCGCGCGAACGGGGCGATGCCGGTCGTAGGCTCGCAGCGGCCGTGGACCTTGCCGCAGTGCACGTCGAGTGCGGCCAGGTAGGCCAGGGCTCCGCCGCGGTCGTATTCGTGCTCGACGCGCATCAGCCGGGACCGGCCCGGTGGCAGGGTCGGGTGGCAGCGGCAGCGTGCCTGGATCGACGTCTTC
>NZ_JBLROA010000187.1:0-939 GCF_047921505.1 Micromonospora sp. SL1-18
TCGTCGGGATCCGGCGTCCGCGGTCGGAGCGATCCGTCGGATCGCTGGTCAGCTCGGGGTTCATCCGGAGGCGTTGCGCACGTGGGTGAAGAAGGCCGAGACCGACGCCGGTGACCGGCCGGGCACCACCAGCAGCGACGCGGAACGCCTCGCCGCGTTGGAACGGGAGGTGCGTGAGCTGCGGCGGGCGAACCAGATCCTGCGCTCCGCGGCGTCTTTCTTCGCGGCGGAGTTGGACCGTCCGTCGCGATGAAGGTCGAGTTCGTCGACTCCCAGCGGGAGCGACACGGTGTCCAGCCGGTCCTGCAGGCGCTCGAAGACACGCCGGCACAGATCGCACCGTCGACCTACTACGCCGCCAAGACCCGCCCCGCCAGCGCCCGCTCCCGGCGCGATGAGGAGCTGACCGCGGTGATCGAGCGGATCCACGCGGAGAACTACGGCGTCTATGGGGCACGCAAGATCTGGCACGAGCTGCACCGACGCGGTGTGCGGGTGGCCCGGTGCACCGTCGAGCGGCTGATGCGCGAGTCCGGGCTACGCGGGCTGCTGCGCGACAAGTCACCGCGCACGACCCGGCCGGCGGCCGAGACCAGCCGACCCGCTGACCTGGTCAAACGTGACTTCACCGCAGCCGGCCCGAACCAGCTGTGGGTCGCCGACCTGACCTACGTGCGCACGAGTGTGGGCTGGGTGTACGCCGCCTTCGTCCTCGACGTGTACTCCCGCATGATCGTCGGCTGGCAGGTGTCCACGAGTCTCTACACCGACCTGGCTCTCGACGCGCTGAAGATGGCGATCTGGCGCCGCGAAAATCAAGGCGCTGACCTGGGCGGACTGGTCCACCACTCCGACCGTGGAGTCCAGTATCGAGCGATCCGCTACACCCAGCGGCTCGCCGAGGCCGGCGCCGTCGCCTCCGTCGGCTCCAAGGGCGAC
>NZ_JBLROA010000188.1:0-908 GCF_047921505.1 Micromonospora sp. SL1-18
ACGCGGCAGGCCGAGCAGGTCTTGCTGGAGGGATACCAGCGGTCGGCTACTATCCGCCGACCACCATTCCATGCCGTTTTATACCCCACCTGCCGGCGGATCTCCGCGAACCCGGCGTCGGCGACCTTGCGGGCGAGGCGTCGGTTGCGGAGCATGCCGGCCACGTTGAGATCTTCGACCACCACGGTGCCGTACTCGCCGGTGATGCCGGTGGTGAGCTTGTGCAGCCCGTCGGCGCGGAGATTCGCCACCCGATGGTGCACGCGGTTACGTTCGGCGTTGGCGACCGCCCATCGTCGGGACGGCTGCTGCCTGGTGCGCCGGTCCGGTCCCCGGCGGCGCGAGACCCGGCGGGACAGCCGTTTGAGGTGCTTGAGCGCGCCGTCGTAGTGCGCCGGGTTCGGCACGAACCGCACTGCGCCCCGGTTGTCGGCGATCACCGCGAGGCACTTCACACCCAGGTCCACACCCGCCACCACATCGGGGCGGGCCGGGGTGCGGTCGGTGGCACGCTGGATCTCGACCTGGAAGGAGACAAACCACCGACCCCGCTCGAACCTCACCGTCGCGGACAAGATCCGGGCGGTGCCGTTGCCGATACGCCGTTCCAACTTGCGGGTCGACTCGTAGGTACGGATCGCCCCGAGCCGGGGCAGCGTGACGTGCCGCCGGTCCGGCTCCACGCGGATGGCGCCGGTGGTGAACCGGCAGGCGAGCCGGGCGGTGTGCTTGGACTTCCGCCGGGGCATGCCCACGCGCTTGCCTTTACGCTGCTCGCGCTTGGAGGTGGCGTAGTTGTCGAACGCCGCCGCCGCGTTCGCCAAACCTGTGTTGTACGCCTCCTTGGAGTTGTCCTGCCACCAGCCGGCGAAACGCGGGTCGGTCTTCTTGACCTCGTTGAACACCTT
>NZ_JBLROA010000189.1:0-897 GCF_047921505.1 Micromonospora sp. SL1-18
CCCGGATAACCTCCCCGTACGACACCGATGCGCGTCGCGGCGGCAAGCGGGATCTGTTCTGGACCGGGTACAAGGTGCACGTCAGCGAGACCTGCACCGACAGCGTCGAGGAGCCCGACGGTGCAGCCGCGCCGGATCAGCAGCCGCTGCCGAACATCATCACCAACGTGGCCACCACCGACGCCGCCGTGCCGGACGCGGCGATGACCACCCCGATCCACGAAAGTCTGGCCCGCCGCGGCCTGCTGCCCGACGAGCACCTGCTCGACTCCGGCTACCCCTCGGCCGACCTGCTGTTGGAATCCGCTGACCGGTTCGGCATCCGACTGCTCACCCCGATGCTGGCCGACGTGTCCGCCCAGGCCCGCGCCGGGACCGGCTACGACGCCGCCGGGTTCGAGGTTGATTTCGACACCGGCGCGGTGACCTGCCCGCAAGGCAAGACCAGCAGCATGTGGAGCCCGGCCCGGCAACGCGGCACCGAGACGATCGTGGTCAAGTTCGACACCGCCACCTGCCGGGCCTGCCCGGTCAGATCCCAGTGCACCACCGCCGCCCGTGGTGGCCGGCAGTTGACCATCCGCCCCCGCCGCCTCCACGAGGCGTTGGCCGAGGCCCGGGCCCGGCAGACCACCAAACAGTTCGCCCGCGCCTACCGGCTGCGAGCCGGGGTCGAGGGCACCATCCGGCAAGGCGTCGCGGTCACCGACACCCGCCACGCCCGCTACCGCGGGCTACCCAAGACCCACCTGCAACACGTGGTCAGTGCCACCGCGCTGAATCTCATCCGCTTGGACGCCTGGTTCAACGACGCACCCCTCGACCGCGGCAGAACCAGCCACCTCGCTCGCCTGGAACTGGCCCTGGCTGCATAAACATCAATTAGCCAGCAGAGTC
>NZ_JBLROA010000190.1:0-884 GCF_047921505.1 Micromonospora sp. SL1-18
CGGCCGACCAGCACCGGGCTCGGACTGGCCATCGTGGCCGCGCTGGTGGCGGCGCACCACGGCACGGTCGAGGTTGCCGAAACGCCGGGCGGCGGGGCCACCTTCCGGGTCAAGCTGCCGATTCTTCCTGCGAACCCCGGGCTGGGAAGCCGGCCAGCGGATCGCAGACAGGTTGATGCCCCGTCTGACAGCCCCCTGTCTTGACCTAAAGTCCACTTCAACCCTGAGGGTTGATCCCCATGAGGTGGTTTCGGAGGATCGCCGGCAGGGTCCAGAGGTCACGGCCACATCGGGCGCACCGCAGCTACCGCAGTTGGGCTTCAGCGCGCTCACCATCGCGGCATCAGATCTCAACAGGGCTTCGGCAGCGCATCTGTTGTTGAGCGACGCGATCCTTCGTGCTGACGAGACAGCGTGTCGTGGTGATCGGGATGGGAACAGGGAAGCACGGTGACGGCTCGGCCGCCCCTTCCTCGGCTACGTCGACGGCCAATGCCATCCCGTCTGCCGTCGACCCGCCCTTCAGGGGAGCGGGCCGCCGCCCGGCCCGCCACGTCCAGCGGACCTTGACGGCTCGTACGGACGCTGGCGGGTCGGGCGGTGGTCTGCTCGGCTCGACCCAGGTCGTCGGCTGGCGGGATGGCCCTGCGCAACCACCCACGGACCGCAACGCGCGGACGGAACCCCGGCCATCCTGGAGTCGTTGCGCCCCCGCCGGAGGCGCAGTGACCGCATCCCCGCCACCGCCGCCAGCTCGCCGACGCGGCTGGCGTCGCTCCCCTACGCCGCGCGGGCTCGTGACCGCGCGGCCCGCCGGCTGCCAGCCCACCACACCCCCGGTCAGCGACCTGTCGTTCGGCGGCACCCCTCCGGGCTTCCCGCTC
>NZ_JBLROA010000191.1:0-881 GCF_047921505.1 Micromonospora sp. SL1-18
GTGCGCCGGGATAAACCGGCATGGAGGAGGAGATGGAAGAGCTCTACGTCGAAGGGCTAGCGACCCACGGCGGCCCCGAGCCATGCGCTGGCGTCCGTGAGGGTGTCGGTGAAGCGTTGGTAGGGGTACGTGCAGGCCGGGCTATTGAGCCTCGAAATAACGGGATTGGGGTGCCCACGCTGTCACGCAGGCGGAAGGCAACACTGTCGAGGGCGATTTCGCGAGCTGTCGGCGGGCCCCGCGGGGTCAGAGAACCAGGGCATGTACGGAACCTCCATGCGCGAGAACCGGGAGGGCCCGTGCCCGCTCGCCCAGTTGATCATGGGTGGGCCGTTCAGGGAACGCTGAGGCGGTACGCCTGAGATGGACGGGCATGGGCAGTCGGATCGTTCCGTAGTACCTGCGAACCCGCCGAACAAGGCCGTGGCTGCGGAGGTGGGGGAGGGAAGGGGACGAGCCAAGGGGAACACGGGCAGCAAAACGCGTCCCGGACACAGTGCCGGAACCGACGCGTCCAGTGCGCTGGGCCGTGTGCGTGAAGTAGCGCGACGGGATAAGGATGCGCGGTTCACCGCGCTGCTGCACCACGTCAGTTTGGGACGCCTGCGGGCGGCTTACTGGGCGATTCGTCCGCAGGCCGCGCCCGGGGTGGATGGGGTGACGTGGACCGACTATGGGCAGGGCTTGGAGACCAACCTTCAGGACCTGCACGTGCGGGTGCAGTCGGGGCGCTACCGGGCGAAGCCAAGCAGGCGGGCCTACATTCCGAAGGCGGATGGGCGGCTTCGGCCGCTCGGGATCGCCGCGTTGGAGGACAAGATCGTCCAGCGGGCCGTCGTCGAGGTGTTGAACGCCGTCTACGAGGTGGACTTCCGGGGCTT
>NZ_JBLROA010000192.1:0-841 GCF_047921505.1 Micromonospora sp. SL1-18
CCCGCGGAAGCCTTCCCGGCGCTCACCGCCGCCGAAGCCGCCCTCACGCCGGTCCTCACGACGGAAGCCACCCTCACGCGGACCGGCGCCGTCCCGTCGGAAACCGCCCGCACGGTCATCCCGGCCGAAACCGTCCTGGCGACGGTCACCGCCGCGGGAACCGCCGGCACGATCGTCCCGCCGGTAGCCCTCACGCTGCTCGCCGCCCCGGAAACCACCGTCACGCCGGTCGCCGCCACGGAACCCACCGGCGCGGTCGTCCCGCCGGAAGCCACCCTCACGGCGGTCACCACCGCGGAACCCGCCCTCGCGGGAGCCTTCCCGGCGTTCACCGCCGCCGAAGCCGCCCTCACGCCGGTCCTCACGGCGGAAGCCACCCTCGCGCGGGCCCGACCGGAAGCCCTCCCGCCGATCGCCACCCCGGAAACCGCCCTCACGACGGTCAGCACCCCGGAAGCCCGCGTCCCGGTCATCCCGACGGTCGCCGCTGCGGAAGCCGCCCTCGCGGTCGTCGCGGCGGAACCCGCCCTCTCGTGGCCCGGCGCGGAAGCCAGCTTCACGGCGATCGCCGTCCCGGAGCCCGCCTTCGCGGGGACCCGACCGGAAGCCACCCTCGCGGCGGTCGCCGCCGCGCGAGCGGTCGTCGCGGCCGCCCCGGTACGAGGGGCGGTCGTCGCGGCGGGCGTCGCCGCGCCCCTCGCCACGCTCGGCGCGATCCTCGTAACGGCGGGGGCGGTCCCCGCCCTGCGGTCCTGAACTCACAGGTACATCCTTCCTGAATGCGTCGCCAAAGACGCTAACGCAGTCAAGGGCCGACCCTGCTGGGGCGGCCCTTGACTGG
>NZ_JBLROA010000193.1:0-770 GCF_047921505.1 Micromonospora sp. SL1-18
CGTGACCTATCAGACCGCTTGGCGGTGGGTGAAGGACGGCAAGATGCCCGTTCCTGTCCGTCAGGTGCCGTCTGGTACGTGGATTGTGGAGGAGGCGCGGTCCGCGGCCGGTCGTGTGGTCGGCTACTGTCGCGTGTCCTGCAGCGGTCAGGAGGGTGACCTGGACCGGCAGACCGTGCGGGTGGTGGAGGGGGCGAACGCCCAGGGCCTGGCGGTGGCGGAGGTCGTGACTGAGGTCGGCTCGGGCCTGGACGGCAAGCGCCGCAAGCTGCATCGCCTTCTCGCCGACCCGACTGCGGCGGTGATCGTGGTCGAGCGCAAGGACCGGCTGGCCCGGTTCGGTGTGGAGCACCTGCAAGCCGCGCTTTCTGCGACCGGGCGTCGCCTGGTGGTTCTGGACCTGGAGGAGTCCACGGACGACTTGGTCAAGGAGATGGCCGAGGTGTTGACGTCGATGTGTGCCCGGCTGTACGGGCAGCGGGCGGGCAAGAGCCGTGCCGCTCGCGCTCTGGCCGCGGCGACCGGCGAGGAGCCGTTGGTGTGAAGAAGTTCGTGCCGCGTCCTGGTTTCGTGGTTCAGGCGTTTCGTTTCGCGTTGGATCCGAACGCCGGGCAGGAGCAGCGGTTGCGGTCGCATTGTGGTGCGGCTCGTGCCGCCTACAACTGGGCCGTTTCCTGGGTGATGGCGTCGTGGTGGCAGCGCAAGGCCGAGGCGTCCTACGGCGTCGCCGAGCAGGAACAGACGCCGTGGCGGCCGTGGTCGCTGCTGGC
>NZ_JBLROA010000194.1:0-736 GCF_047921505.1 Micromonospora sp. SL1-18
GCTACGGGAGGACGGCCGGATCATCGCGTTGGGGGCTGGTGGCCAGTTCCGCGCCGCCGGTGTCCTGGCCAAGCAGCACCGCCTGCGCCGCCACGGTGAGCGGCTGCATGCCAAGGCCGACCACTATCAGCGGCTCATCGGCGGTGACCAGCAGCACGACCTCGCCGGCAAACATACGGTGCTGCGCGACGAGATCCGCCATGTGTCCGCCCGCCGCCAGAACCTGAACGACGCCCTCGCCTGGGCCGCCGCCCGCTGGACGGTCGACCAGGCAATCGCCGCCAGGGCGAGCGTCATCTACCTGGAAGATCTGCGGTCGATGCAAGCGCAGGGGATGGGCCGTAGCCTGAACACCCGCCTGTCCCAGCAGGTCCGCGGAAAGATCAGCGACCGGATACGGCACCTCGCCGCCGAGCACGGTGTCGCTGTGGTCACCGTCCCCGCCCGCAACACCTCCAAACACTGCCCACAGTGCCTCACCCCGCTACGACACTGCAAAGCCCCCGACAAGCCCACCGTGGCGGGATGGAAATGGGCCATCTGCCCCAACCAGTCCTGCGGCTGGCAGGGCGACCGCGACCAGGGGGCCTGGCGGCGCATCGCCGCCCGCGGCCTCACCCACCAAGCCAAGACCGTCACCGACAAGACCAACGGTGCCATGGTGATCCGCACGGTCGTGGACACGCTCGAAACCGCAGCCGTCGTCACCCCCATCACCAAGACCAGCCGGGAGGAC
>NZ_JBLROA010000195.1:0-732 GCF_047921505.1 Micromonospora sp. SL1-18
CTCCGTCCGCACCTGCGCCCGGTGGCGGGCGGCCTGCCGGTCCCGTTTCACGGTGCCGAGATTGTTGGCCGCGATTCGGTGCGCCTTCGCGTGATTACCACGGGCGGCGGCGGTGTTGGCTATCGAGCGCAGCTTCGCCCGGCGCCGGTTGCGTTCCTTCAACCGATCCGACTCGCTGGTCAGCAGTTCACCGAGCCGTTCACCGTGGGGATCGCCGTCGGAGTCGGTGAGGGCCTCGGTGTAGCCCTTGTCCACACCGACCGTCGCCTCACCGCGGGGCCGGTGCGACGAGCGCACCTGGGAGGCGTCGATCTGGTAGTGCACCTCCACCCGCCCGCCGCGCATAATCAACCGCAGCGTCCCCGTCGGCGCGACCGTGGTGGACAGCGGAATCCGGACCATTCGGCGGGGCTCAATGCCGGGCACCGCCAGCCATAAGCGGCCCCGCCCGTCGATGATCGTGTTGTAGTTGTCGGCCCGCACCACAATCTGATCGTGCGTGCGATTCTTCCCACGCTTCCAGTGCTGGCGCATCTGCCGCGCCAAGAACAGGTCGTCCGCCCACCGGTCGGCCTTCAGCGCGGTGAACATCCGCTTCAGCTCGGCCGGGTCGTTGGTTCGCCGGGCGATCGCCCGCCGGACCTTGACCTTGGCCGCCTCCATGTTCGCCGAGATGTCGCCCATCGCGTCACGGACGGTTTCCTTCCACGCATTGGCCAACACACCGAACCG
>NZ_JBLROA010000196.1:0-729 GCF_047921505.1 Micromonospora sp. SL1-18
CGTTCCTGTCCGTCAGGCGCCGTCTGGGACATGGATCGTGCAAGAGGCGCGGCCTGCGACCGGTCGCGTGGTCGGCTACTGCCGCGTGTCCTCCAGTGATCAGAAGGGTGACCTGGACCGGCAGACCGTGCGGGTTGTGGAGGGGGCGAACGCGCAGGGCCTGGCTGTGGCGGAGATCGTGACTGAGGTTGGCTCCGGCCTGGACGGCAAGCGCCGCAAGCTGCATCGCCTTCTGGCCGATCCGGGTGTGGCGGTGATCGTGGTCGAGCGCAAGGACCGGTTGGCCCGGTTCGGTGTGGAGCACCTGCAGGCGGCGCTCGCTGCGACCGGGCGCCGTCTGGTGGTCCTCGACCCGGAAGAGTCCACGGACGACCTGGTCAAGGATATGGCCGACGTGTTGACGTCGATGTGTGCCCGGCTGTACGGACAGCCGGCGGCGAAGAACCGTGCCGCCCGCGCTCTGGCCGCCGCGATCGGCGAGGAATCGTTGGTGTGAAGAAGTTCGAGCCGCGTTCCGGTTTCGTGCTCCAGGCTTTCCGTTTCGCGTTGGACCCGAACGCCGGGCAGGAGCAGCGGCTGCGGTCGCACTGCGGTGCGGCTCGCGTCGCCTTCAACTGGGCTGTCTCGTGGGTGATGGCGTCGTGGTGGCAGCGCAAGGCGGAAGCCTCGTACGGCATCGCCGAAGAGGAGCAGTCGCCGTGGCGGTCGTGGTCGCTGCCTGTGTTGCGG
>NZ_JBLROA010000197.1:0-706 GCF_047921505.1 Micromonospora sp. SL1-18
CGGGACCGCGAGTTTGGCGGTGGCCATCGCGGCGTGCCAGCGCTGGCGGTAGACGATCCGCCGGTACTGGGCCAGCACCGGCCACCAGCCGAAGCGCAGGAACGACGGCCGGTGACCGAAGGCCCAGCCGGCGACGACAGCGCCCAGCGAAGCAAGGAACCCGATCGGGCCAGCCCAGCCGTACCGCAGGTACAGCCAGCCGAAGAACGCGGTCGGGGCGGTGACGTACCAGAAGCGGACCACGAGCACGAGCAGGCGGACGAGGCCCTTCACCGTCCACCAGGTCAGGGCCAGCCACATCGGGATGCGAATGAACGGGGTGCGGACGTTGATCGGGGCGGAGTCGATCCGCTCTCCCCGGATCACGTTCACCAACGGCACAGGTCAGCCCTCCCCCACCGTGGCGGCGAACAGCGATGCCTGCCCCGGCGAGCCGGGACGACGGCGAACGACCCGACGACGCACCGGCATCCGGGCCGGGACGAGCGCGGCCAGGTCGACCGGTCCCGACTCCGGAGCGGGAACGTGACGGGTCATGGTCGGCAACCACCGGCCACGACCGAGCACGGCGCGCAGGTCGACCCGGTCGGAGACGTGCGGGGCGATCAAATCGGGGTCGAGGTGGCGCAGCTTCACTACCGTCCGGGCCAGCGCTGCGGCGGCGGCGGAGATCTCGACCAGGGCGGCGACGCGGACGGCGTCGGCC
>NZ_JBLROA010000198.1:0-703 GCF_047921505.1 Micromonospora sp. SL1-18
GGGCACCGCGAGTTTGGCGGTGGCCATCGCGGCGTGCCAGCGCTGGCGGTAGACGATCCGCCGGTACCGGGACAGCACCGGCCACCAGCCGAAGCGCAGGAACGAGGGCCGGTGGCCGAAGGCCCAGCCGGCGACGACAGCAGCGAGGGAGGCGACGAACCCGACCGGGCCAGCCCACCCGTACCGCAGGTACAGCCAGCCGAAGAACGCCGCCGGGGCGGTGACGTACCAGAAGCGGACCACGAGCACGAGCAGGCGGACGAGGCCCTTCAATGTCCACCAGGTCAGGGCCAGCCACATCGGGATGCGGATGAACGGGGTGCGGACGTTGATCGGTGCCGAGTCGATCCGCTCCCCCCGGATCACGTTCACCAGGGGCATCGGTCAGCCCTCCCCTACTGTGGCGGCGAACAGCGATGCCTGCCCCGGCGAGCCGGGACGACGGCGGACCACCCGGCGACGCACGGGGCGGGCCGGCATCAGCGCGGCCAGGTCGACCGGCCCCGACTCCGGGGCGGGGACGTGGCGAGTCATGGTTGGCAGCCACTGGCCCCGGCCGAGCACGGCGCGCAGGTCGACGCGATCGCTCACGTGCGGGGCGATCAAGTCGGAATCGAGGTGGCGCAGCTTCACCACCGTCCGGGCCAAAGCTGCGGCGGCGGCGGAGATCTCGACCAGGGCGGCGACGCGGACCGCGTCGGCG
>NZ_JBLROA010000199.1:0-696 GCF_047921505.1 Micromonospora sp. SL1-18
CACGGGCGAAACTCCGCCTCGAAGATCGGCTCCAGCACCAGCTTGAGGGCCGCTTGCACGACACGGTCCCGCGCGGTGGGAATGCCGAGCCGGCGACGTTTCGTCGTCCCTGGCTTCGGGATCATCCGTTCCCGCACAGGCATCGGGGTGAACCGACGGGCTTTGAGATCAGCTCGTAGCTCGGCGATGAACCCCGCCTCCGGTGCCTCGATGGCGTCAGGTCTGACCCCGTCGACCCCGGCGGACCGCTTCCCTCGGTTGCCCCGCACCCGCCGCCAGGCCACGACCAGCACGGCGGGATCACAGACGAGGTTCCACAAATCATCGAACCGGCGACCAGGATCATCGATCGCCCATTGGTGCAGCTTGGTCTGGATCCGCAGTACCCGGTCCTCGGCCAGTTCGGCCTCCGGTCCCGGCACGCCGGTATTCACCGGCGATCTCCCGCCATGTCAGTCCCTGCACTGCGAACTCGCTGCCGCCCTTGGCCCTGTGGACGGCTTTCCCGTCCTCCGTGATGGGGCGTGACTCCCACGACTACTACGGCGGCTCCGCCACGTCCCGACCCCATCAGTCGAGCGCGAACCTGCCCGCCCCCGGCCTGGACGGCCGGACAACGGGTCGAGCCCGGGACGCTTCCCACGTTCACCGCGCACCGGTCGACGGGTGAGGTGCCCAACTTTGCCCCTGCGACAT
>NZ_JBLROA010000200.1:0-681 GCF_047921505.1 Micromonospora sp. SL1-18
TGAAGGCCTCAACATCAAGGCGATGACCGCCACCGCGAAGGGCACCATCGCCGAGCCTGGCATCAACGTACGGCAGAAGGCCGGACTGATCCGGGCGATCCTCGGCAAGGGCTGGGGCCTGTTCGAGCGAGCACTGACCAACCAGGCACGCACCACCGGCACCCGAATCGCTCGGGTGCCTGCCGCGTTCACCTCCCAGCGGTGCAGCCGCTGCGGGAACACCGATCGGAACAACCGCGAAAGCCAAGCGACGTTCCGGTGCGGGTCCTGCGGACACCAGGCGAACGCTGACGTGAACGCGGCGATCAACGTCAGGGACGCCGCCGAGGCGCCGTCCCCACTCACCGGGCGGGCAGCCCGGGACAGGAGCCAATGGGCGTCCTGTCGACCACCCACCCAGCGCCGCCGACGTACGACGCTGGAAACGGGAATCTCCCGCCCTTGGGCGGGAGAGGATGTCAATTCTTGGTGATGCAGATCCGGGACGGTTCCATCCTGGCGACCCTGGCCGGTGCGGAGGCCGACATCGGTGTGGTCGGCTACGAGATGGCGCGGCTGGCCAAGCAGGCGGGGGAGATGCTCACCCCGGCGCTACGGGCGGAGCTTCAGCAGGCGCTGCCACATTGAGCGGGGACGGCCCGGCCGGTGGCGGCAGCGCCCCGGCCGGGCAGCGGACATGTT
>NZ_JBLROA010000201.1:0-670 GCF_047921505.1 Micromonospora sp. SL1-18
GCGATTCACCGGCACGGCCCGCGCGTCGTCAAACGCAGCCGCCTGCGGCAGGTACTCGCTTACCAGCCAGAACGTCCGAAAGACGCGCGGGTCCCAGGTGAGGATGACGATGCGGCGTCTGGCGATTCGGCGCAGCTCGGCGATCCCGGCCTCGATGTCGGCCCAGTGGTGCACGGTGAGCAGGGCCATGACCGCGTCGGCAGCGTCATTGGCAAGGGGTAGCGCCTCTGCACACGCCTGCACGACCCGCGCCGCGCCGGCCGGACGCTGCCTGATCATGACCGAGCTGGGTTCGACGGCAAGGATGGTCTGTGGGGGTTCGTAGGAGCCGGCGCCTGCACCAACATTGATCACCGTTTGGACGTCTCCGAGCGCTGTGGTGATGTGCGCGCTTATCCGCCGGTCCGGTCGACGGGTAGTCGTGTAAGTCGAACCGATCGCATCATAGATGACCATGGTGGCAGTATCCCAGGCCAGCCAGACCCGGATGGGACACCATCCGCACATGCCGCGATCCGCGCGCTACGCAGGGTTACGTGACCGCTCGCGGCTCACGGTGCGGATCCGCCGATTAGAGTGCTTTGCCCCTGCTCCGTGGCAAGTACCATGTGCCGATGCCAATCGACCTCTACGCAGGCATCTCGGTCGGCGACTATCCCGCCGCCCTGGC
>NZ_JBLROA010000202.1:0-649 GCF_047921505.1 Micromonospora sp. SL1-18
TTACAACACCGCGTTGGAGCAGCGCCAGTTCGTCTGGCGGCAGCGCAAGGTCACCCTTGGGGTCACCGCGCAGTGCGCCTATCTGACTCAGACGCGTAAGGATTTTGACTGGGTTGCGGACCTGCCGGCACAGTCCGGGCAGCAGGTGCTGCGCCAGTTGGATCAGGCGTACCAGAATTGGTGGAACTCGCAGCACCCCGGCGGGGCGCCGACCCGCAAACGCAGGTCTGCCCGGTTGTCGGTCCCGTTCCCCGGGCAGGCGATTGGGGTGCGCCGGCTCAACCGGCGCTGGGGTGCGGTGATGCTGCCGAAGGTCGGCGAGGTCAAGTTCCGCTGGTCCCGCCCGCTGGGCGGGATAGTTCGTCACGCGGTGGTGTCCTTCGACGGTGTCGCCTGGCACGTTGGTTTCGGCGTCCACACCGGTGTCAAGGCGCCCGAGGTGCACGCCCGACCCGGCACCGTCGTGGGGGTCGACCGTGGCGTGAAGGTCGCCTTGGCGATGTCCGACGGCCGCCTGTGGAACCGCGTCTTCACGACCTCGGGCCAGGAACGCGACCTGGCCCGACTCAAGTCGAAGGCCGGCCGGCAGGAGACCGTCCGCCGTAACCGCGGCGCGACAACCTCCCACCGTGCCCGCAGGGTCCGTGCG
>NZ_JBLROA010000203.1:0-631 GCF_047921505.1 Micromonospora sp. SL1-18
CCCGAAACGCCGAGCCCATGACGCGATCGCCGAGATTCATCAGTTCACCTCCCGCTCCTACGAGTGGGTGTTCGAGGCTGACATCGAGGCGTGCTTCGACCAGATCTCCCATCCGGCGCTGATGGACCGGGTCCGTCGTCGGGTCGGGGACAAACGCGTCCTGGGTCTGGTCAAGGCGTTCCTGCGCGCGGGTATCCTCAGCGAGGACGGCCAGGCGCAGGCCACCATCGCCGGCACCCCACAAGGGGGCATCCTTTCGCCCCTGCTCGCGAATGTGGCACTGTCGGCGCTCGACGAACACTTCATCGAGCACTGGCAGACCAACAGCGGCACCGACTATCAACGGACCAAGCGTCGCCGGGCTGGGCTGCCCAACTACAGAATCGTCCGCTACGCGGACGATTTCGTGGTGATGGTCAGCGGCAGCCAGGCACACGCAGAGGCCCTGCGAGAAGAGGTCGCCGAGGTCCTCGCACCGATGGGCCTGCGCCTGTCGGAGGCGAAGACGAAGGTCTGCCACGTTGACGAGGGCTTCGACTTTCTGGGCTTCCACATCCAGCGGAGGCGCAAGCGAGGCACCGGTAAGCACGTGGTCTACACCTACCCGTCGAAGAAGGCGTTGGCCTCCATC
>NZ_JBLROA010000204.1:0-599 GCF_047921505.1 Micromonospora sp. SL1-18
CTAAAGAGGGCAATTCGGCAACGTCTTCGGTCCTCGCTATGTTCGGTCCCGGCACATGCTTGACACTCGCGTCCCACCAGATGCTTTACATGCCGCTGACAGGCTGGAGCCGCTAACGGTCGGTGACGGTGGACGCGCCCTCATCGCGGCCAGATGAGGGTGCGTTCGGGCACCGACGAGCCGGACGTGATCCGGCAGACTGCGTTCATGACTGAGAACGTGCTGTCCGTGCCCGCCTACAGCTCTCAGACCGGGGTCATCGCTCCCGTCGAGGGAGGAACAGTCACTATCGAGATCCGGGATGGGTCGGTCGAGATATTCGGCGACCCAGCCGGACTTCGTGATCTCGCCCGCTGGTGCCTTGCGCTGTCCGACACACAGGCGCCATCTGGGGCACATGTCCACCTCGACCCCGGAACCATCCCGCTCGCTGTGGAGTCAGTGCCACTGATGCTGGCTCGCCACTCGCGGTGACGTCCCCGAGCCCGACTTGCGGCAAATGAGGATGCACGGTGAAGCCTCGTGCAGTGTGATGGTGCGATGTCGCACGCAGTTGTCCGTTTCACGGAGCGGCTTCGCCTGGAACCGATCGATGTCCG
>NZ_JBLROA010000205.1:0-543 GCF_047921505.1 Micromonospora sp. SL1-18
CTCAGACCGCTGCTCCGACCGCACGATCCGCCGGCGGCTACGGTCGTGGGCCGAGGCCGGCCTGGGCGAGCAGCTTCATGAGCTGGCGCTGGACGCCTACGACCGGATGGTCGGCCTGGAGTTGGCTGACGTCAGCGCCGACGGCGCGATCACGAAAGCGCCGTGCGGCGACGACCGGGCCGGTCGGTCTCCGGTCGACCGCGGCAAGGGCGGGATGAAACGCTCGACCGGTGTGGACGGTGCCGGGATCCCGCTCGGGATCACCGGCACGAGCGCGAACCGGCACGACTCACCGCTGCTACGTGACACCTTCGAGGCGTGCAGCGCCCAGCTGCGGCACTGCTGGCCCGAGCAGGTCACCGCGCATCTGGACCGCGCCTACGACAACCGCCCGAGCCGTGACCTGCTCGATGAGCTGGGCTTCGACGCCGAGATCGCCCGCAAGGGTGTGCCCGCCCCGGTCCAGATCGGCAAACGTTGGGTGGTAGAGAGGATGAACTCGTGGATGAACGGGTTCGGCAAGATCCGCCGTTGCACCGACCG
>NZ_JBLROA010000206.1:0-538 GCF_047921505.1 Micromonospora sp. SL1-18
CCTGGGTGAGCAGCGAGAACGTGTAGGTCGTGCTCGTGGGCGGGGTGAGCGTACCGGTCCACCGCACCGAGAAGTTGTTGGCGTTGACGCCCTTGCCCGGGGAGCCGCCCCACGAGAAGTCGATGTTGGGGTCGACCCGCCTGAGTACGGGGTTTCCAGCCAGGTTGACGTTGTTGTAGTAGCTGGCCTCGAGGCCGTTCCCTTCGCCGGAGGGCGGCGTCAGGTACTGCGACGAGACGGGCGGCAACTCACCACTACCGTTCGGCTGCCCGGCCGGGTGGTTGATCGTCACGCTCTTTCCGACCCGGTCCGTGATCCCCTGGAGCGGGCTGACGACATAGGGAGCCCTGACCGATGAGCTGCCGCCCCCGCCGGTGTAGACATTCTCGGCGGCATTGTTGCCGAGCACCGCGACCGAGCCGATCTTCGTAGCGTCGAGCGGAAGGACGCCGGCCGAGTTCTTCAACAGCACGGTGCCTTGTGCAGCGACGCTACGGGCGAGCGCCGCATGCTCCGGGGTGGTCACGACACTGTTCCT
>NZ_JBLROA010000207.1:0-538 GCF_047921505.1 Micromonospora sp. SL1-18
CGAGACAGCATCGTGACCACCCCGGAGCATGCGGCGCTCGCCCGGCAGATCGCCGCGCAGGGCACGGTCCTGCTGAAGAACTCGGGCGGTGTCCTGCCGTTGGACACGGCGAAGACCACCTCGATCGCGGTCCTCGGCAACAACGCCGCCGACAACCCCTACACCGGTGGGGGAGGCAGCTCGGCGGTCGCGCCGCCCTACGTGATCAGCCCGCTCCAGGGCATCACGGACCGCGCGGGCAGCGGTGTCACCATCAACCACCCCTCCGGTCAACCGGACGGCGGCGGCGGACTGCCTGTTGTCGCCTCGAAGTACCTGACCCCGCCTTCCGGCGAGGGACACGGCGTGCAGGGCGAGTACTTCAACAACGTCAACCTCACCGGAAACCCGGTGCTCACCCGCGTCGACCCGAACGTCGACTTCGACTGGACGGGCTCGCCCGGCACAGGTGTCCCGGCCAACAACTTCTCGGTGCGGTGGACCGGTACGCTCACCCCGCCCACGAGCACGACCTACACGTTCTCGTTGCTCACTCAGA
>NZ_JBLROA010000208.1:0-535 GCF_047921505.1 Micromonospora sp. SL1-18
CGCAGGGCTCCGGCGGACAGCAGGGTGTTGAGGCCCCAGTCCACGCCAAGCGCCACCGTGTGACCGGTGCGCTTCGCTTTCGGCACCGGGTGCGTGTATGCCATATCCACGCGCACCCTGCCGCCCACCACTCGCAGGGTCGGCAGGTGCAGCACCGCCGAGGCGGGCACTGTGGGCGGCAGACTGATCGGGCAGGCCACCCACGTCCAGTCCCGATACGAGCGCGGATCCGGTCGGGTAGGCAACTGCAGGCGCAGCAGCACTCTGCCCGGTTTGGTGTCGCTGCGTTCGATGGTGGTCTGCTGCCGGTCACACGCGGCCAGCAACAGCATCCGCGGAACCCGCGGAGCACCTTCGAGCTCGAACACATCCATCGGCAGACGACCATTGGCGTTCAGGAACGCGGCGGCCTGCCGGGTCCGGCCCTTGATGACACTCGGCGGCAGCCCCTCCCCGCCCGGGATCGCCGCACGCACCTGCTCCCACTCGGCGGGGGTGCGTTTACGAGGATCGGTAGGCCAGGTCGCCAGGATCC
>NZ_JBLROA010000209.1:0-534 GCF_047921505.1 Micromonospora sp. SL1-18
CTGTCGGGATACACGCTGGTAGGTAAGTGTCTGATGGTCTATCTTCTAGAGCGATGTATGTGAAGACGACAGTCCGGAAGACCAGGAGCGGTTCTGTCCGCTACCTGCACCTGGCCCACAACGAGTGGGACCCGGTAGCCGGCCGGTCCGTCCCGAAGATCCTCTACGGGTTCGGGCGGGAGGACCAACTCGACCGGGACGCGGTCAAGCGGCTGGTCGCGTCCCTGGCTCGACTGCTCGACCCGGCCGACGCGCTGGCTGCGACGGCAGGCTCGGAGTTGCAGTTCGTGGAGTCACGGCCGTGGGGTGGCACGTTCACCCTCGACGCGCTGTGGCGTCGGCTGGGCATCGACACCGTGTTGCGAGGCCTGGACGCCACGCCGCGCCGCGGCCGGCCCCGCGACACCGCCGTTACCGAGCGGGTGCTGTTCGGCCTGGTCGCCAATCGGGCGCTCGCCCCGTCGTCGAAGCTGGCCGCCGCGGACTGGATCAACCACGACGTGCACATCGACGGCCTGCCCGAGACCAGCGACG
>NZ_JBLROA010000210.1:0-527 GCF_047921505.1 Micromonospora sp. SL1-18
AGGTGGCGGCGGATGTTGTGCCAGGTGTCGCCGATGGTGGTCTCGGTGATGCGGATGAGGAGTAGGGCGAGCCAGCACAGCACGACGTGGGCGCGGATGCGTTCTTCGAGCCGGTGGTAGACCGGCCGCAGGTCCAGGATCTGCTTCATGTCGCGCCAGCCGCGTTCGACCTCGAGGAGCTGCTTGTAGCCCAAGGCGATGTCGGCGGCGGTGAGGTGCGGGTCCGAGCATCGCAGCAGGTACTTGCCGTCGAGGTTGGCCTCCGTTTTGCACTTGGCTTTGTCGATACGCAGCAGCCCGCCGGGGGTGACGCGCAGGTACCGGTTCAGGCCGGGCTTGGTCGAGATTCGGCCGCGGAGCTCACCGCGTTTCATGACCGGCAGCGTGTCCGACCCGGCGATCAGCTCGTCGAGCTGGGCGACGAGCTGATCGCGGATGTGGGCATCGCGGGTCGCGGCGTCGGGGTTGTGGCAGATGACGAACCGTTCGGTCTCCGACACCTTCACTTCCTTGACCCGCACGTTCTG
>NZ_JBLROA010000211.1:0-517 GCF_047921505.1 Micromonospora sp. SL1-18
ACGTTCGGCGTTGGCGACCGCCCATCGTCTGGACGGCCGCTGCCCGGTGCGCCGGTCCGGTCCCTGACGGCGCGAGACCCGGCGGGAGAGCCGTTTGAGGTGCTTGAGCGCGCTGTCGTAGTGCCCCGGGTTCGGCACGAACCCCACTGCGCCCTGGCTGTCGGCGACCACCGCCAGGCACTTCACACCCAGGTCCACACCCGCCACCACGTCCGGGCGGGCCGGGGTGCGGTCGGTGGCGCGTTGGATCTCGACCTGGAAGGAGACGAACCACCGGCCCCGCGCGAACCTGACCGTGGCCGACAAGATCCGGGCGGTGCCGTTGCCGATACGGCGGTGCAGCTTGCGGGTCGACTCGTGGGTACGGATCGCCCCGAGCCGTGGCAGCGTGACATGCCGCCGGTCCGGCTCCACCCGGATGGCGCCGGTGGTGAACCGGCACGCCAGCCGAGCCTTGTGCTTCGACTTGAGTCGGGGCATGCCCACCCGCTTGCCTTTACGCTGCCCGCGCTTGGAT
>NZ_JBLROA010000212.1:0-513 GCF_047921505.1 Micromonospora sp. SL1-18
TTGCAACTGCCCACACGACCAGATCCGCACGCCTACGGGGACTGGACGTGGGTGGCCTGCCCGATCAGCCTGCCACCCACGGTGCCCGCCTCAGCGGTGCTGCACCTGCCCACCCTGCGCGTTGCCGGCCGGCAGGTGCGCGCCGATGTCGCGTACACGCACCGGGTGCCGAAGGCGAAGCGCACCGGTCACACGGTCGCCCTCGGCGTGGACTGGGGCCTGAACACCTTGTTGTCCGCCGGGGCCCTACGGCTGCAGGCCGACGGTCGGATCACCGCGTTGGGGGCCGGCGGCCAGTTCCGGGCCGCCGGTGTCCTGGCCAAGCAGCATCGCCTGCGGCGTCTGTCCGAGCGGCTGCACGCCAAGTCCGATCACTACCAGCGGCTCATCGGCGGTGACCAGCAGCACGGCCTCGCCGGCAAACACGCGGTCCTGCGCGGCGAGATCCAGCATGTGTCCGTCCGCCGCCAGAACTTGAATGACGCGCTCGCGTGGGCTGCCGCCCGGTGGGCC
>NZ_JBLROA010000213.1:0-513 GCF_047921505.1 Micromonospora sp. SL1-18
GTGCAGCTGCCCACACGACCAGATCCGCGCGCCTACGGGGACTGGACGTGGGTGGCCTGCCCGATCAGCCTGCCGCCCACGGTTCCCGTCTCGGCGATGCTGCACCTGCCCACCCTGCGCGTCACCGGCCGGCAGGTGCGCGCCGATATGGCGTACACGCACACGGTGCCCAAGGCGCGACGCACCGGTCACACGATCGCGGTCGGCGTGGACTGGGGCCTCAACACCCTGTTGTCCGCCGGAGCCCTACGACTGCAGGAGGATGGTCGGATCACCACGTTGGGGGCTGGTGGCCAGTTCCGGGCCGCCGGTGTCCTGGCGAAACAGCACCGCCTGCGGCGCCTGTCCGAGCGGCTGCACGCCAAAGCCGACCACTACCAGCGGCTCACCGGCGGTGACCAGCAGCACAACCTCGCCGGCAAACATGCGGTCCTGCGCGACGAAATCCAGCACGTATCCGCGCGCCGCTCGAATTTGAATGACGCGCTCGCGTGGGCTGCCGCCCGGTGGGCG
>NZ_JBLROA010000214.1:0-510 GCF_047921505.1 Micromonospora sp. SL1-18
CGTGGAGGGGGCAAACGCCCAGGGTTTCGCCGTGGCGGAGATCGTGACCGAGGTCGGCTCCGGCCTGAACGGCAAGCGCCGCAACCTGCACCGCGTCCTCGCCGACCCGGGTGTGGCCGTGATCGTGGTCGAGCGCAGGGATCGGCTGGCCCGGTTCGGTGTGGAGCACCTGCAAGCCGCGCTCGCTGCGACCGGGCGTCGCCTGGTGGTCCTGGACCCGGAAGAGTCCACGGACGACCTGGTCAGGGACATGGCCGACGTGCTGATGTCGATGTGCGCCGGGCTGTACGGGCAGCGGGCAGGCAAGTACCGCGCCGCACCGGCATCACCGCCGAGTACGGCACCGTCGTGGTCGAAGACCTCAACGTGGCCGGCATGCTCCGCAACCGACGCCTGGCCCGCAAGATCGCCGACGCCGGATTCGGAGAGATCCGCCGGCAGATCGTCTATAAGACCTCCTGGGCCGGCGGCACCCACGTGGTCGCTGACCGCTGGTACCCGTCCTCCAAA
>NZ_JBLROA010000215.1:0-490 GCF_047921505.1 Micromonospora sp. SL1-18
TGTCGCCACCGGCGAACGCAAGTCGATCAATATGATTTCGGCGGTCAACGCCAAAGGGCTGTTGCGGTTCCAGGTGTTCGAAGGCACGTTGAACGCCGGCCGGTTCATCGAGTTCTGCAATCGGCTCCTGGCCGATGCAAGCGGTCCGGTGTTCTTGATCGTGGACGGGCACCCCGCCCACCGGGCGAAGGAAACCACGCAGTACGTGGAGTCCACCAACGGGCGATTGAAGCTGTTCTTCCTCCCCGGCTACTCCCCGGAACTCAACCCTGACGAGTGGGTGTGGAAGAACGTGAAGCACGACCGGATCAAACGCGCCGTCCCCATGAGCCAGGCGGAGATGAAACGCCTCGCTATCGGCGCCCTACGGCGCCTACAGAAGATGCCCCAGATCGTGCGCGGGTTCTTCGCCGACCCGCACCTTGCCTACATCAGGGCATAACACCGAAACCACCATCAACGGTCAAGAAACTAACGCTCGCCTTGGTAA
>NZ_JBLROA010000216.1:0-489 GCF_047921505.1 Micromonospora sp. SL1-18
CGAACATCGCCTCGCTGCGTGCGTTGTCCGTGCCCAACACCATCACCGCCAGCGTCACGGTGACCCCGGCGACCGGTTTGCCGTCCCGGGTCAGCCGCGCGCTCACCGTGAGCGGGGCGGTCACGTCGTCGACCTCGACCGGCGACACCTGGAGTTTGGTGTGGACGCAGCCGCTGAAACAGCCACTGAGCGGACCGGTGAGGCCGCCGGCGAGCACCAGGGCCAGCAGCCCGGTGACTCGCCGACGTCCGTTGGTCGGCATGCCGGTCATGTTCCCTCCTTACCGGCGGAGTGCTTCGGGGGCGTGCAGGCGGAGCATCGTGGTGCCGACGTCGCGGGGCAGGCGGCGCCGGGTGGCGATCGACACCGCCACCATCACCGTGAACGCCAGCGGTACGGTCCACGCGGCGGGCCCAGCACCGTGAGCAGCACCGCGCCGATCGGTCATGTCCCGAACTTATCCGGCCGAGGCCAGCCGCCGCTCCGGCC
>NZ_JBLROA010000217.1:0-484 GCF_047921505.1 Micromonospora sp. SL1-18
ACGGGCGTAACGTCCATATCGGACGGTGTTGGATATGGGCGTGGAGCCATCGATAGACAGGTTCTTGCGACAGAATCCAGTCTTCGAGAGGGCTCCACGTGATCGCCTATTCTGCCAGGCTCGACGTGCCCAGGGAACTCGTACAGCACGTGGCGCGGCTGCTTCGTGCCGAGCGTCGGGCGGTGGGCACCCGACCGGGAACCCGTGCGCTGACGTGCTTCTACCAGGCGATCCTGGTGTTGGTGTGGTTTCGCAAGGGTGAGGACAAGACCACCCTCGGGGCGGGGTTCGGGGTCTCGCGGGCTACGGCCTACCGGTACGTTGCCGAGGCCGTGCGGGTCCTGGCGGCGCAGACACCCACCCTGCACGACGCGCTGCGCCGGGTCGCCGCCGACGGCTGGTCGCACGTGATCCTCGACGGGAAGCTGTTCGACACCGACCGCGTCGCCGAGACCACCGTGAGCGTGAAAGGTGACACGATCGA
>NZ_JBLROA010000218.1:0-466 GCF_047921505.1 Micromonospora sp. SL1-18
CGGCGTAGTCCGGAACTCGGTGGTGTCCTTCGACGGTGTCGCCTGGCACGTTGGGTTCGGTGTCCACACCGGTGTCAAGGCGCCCACGGTGCACGCCCGACCGGGCACCGTGGTGGGGGTCGATCGTGGTGTGAAGGTCGCGTTGGCGATGTCCGACGGCCGCATGTGGAACCGAGCCTTCACGACCTCGGGTCAGGAACGTGACCTGGCCCGGCTCAAGTCGAAGGCCGGCCGGCAGGAGACCGCCCGCCGCAACCGCGGCGCCAAGACCTCCCACCGCGCCCGTAAGGTCCGTGCGGAGATTGCCCGGACCGAGGCGAAGGTCCGTAACCGGCGTCGTGACTTCCTGGCGTGGGCGGCGAATCGGCTCTGCGCCCAGCATGCGGTCGTCAAGCTTGAACGCCCTCAACATCAAGGCCATGACTGCCACCGCGAAGGGCACCATCGCCGAGCCCGGCATCAACGT
>NZ_JBLROA010000219.1:0-465 GCF_047921505.1 Micromonospora sp. SL1-18
TCTGGCCCTTGGCGGCGGGCCACCCGGCGGGAGAGCCGTTTGAGGTGCTTGAGCGCGGCGTCGTAGTGCGCCGGGTTCGGCACAAACCGCACCTCGCCCCGGTTGTCGGCGATCACCGCGAGGCACTTCACACCCAGGTCCACACCCGCTACCACGTCCGGGCGGGCCGGGGTGCGGTCGGTGGCGCGCTGGATCTCGACCTGGAAGGAGACGAACCACCGGCCCCGCTCGAACCTGACCGTGGCAGACAAGATCCGGGCGGTGCCGTTGCCGATACGGCGTTGCAGCTTGCGGGTGGACTCGTGAGTGCGGATGGTCCCGAGCCGGGGCAGCGTGACGTGCCGCCGGTCCGGCTCCACCCGGATGGCGCCGGTAGTGAACCGGCACGCCAGCCGAGCCTTGTGCTTGGACTTCCGCCGCGGCATGCCCACACGCTTGCCCTCACGCTGCCCGCGCTTTGAGGTG
>NZ_JBLROA010000220.1:0-453 GCF_047921505.1 Micromonospora sp. SL1-18
GGAAACACCGCGACTTCGGGGCGAACATTCAGGCTGTGATGCGCCCCGACGGGCTCCCGATCTGGACCTCGGATGCGATGCCCGGACATCTGCATGACCTGACCTGCGCCCAGCGTCTGGATGTCACCGGCGCCCTCTACTGGGCGGCCTCCGAACTGCGGCTGCCGACCCTCGCCGACTCAGGCTACGAAGGCGCTGGCCAGGGCATCCACGCTCCGTACAAGCAGCCTGCCGACGGCCGCCGGCTCGCCGTCGACAACCGGACCTACAACGCCGTCCTTCGATCAATGCGGTGCCTCGGAGAACGCGGCTTCGCGATCCTCGTCGGCCGCTGGCGGACCCTGCGTCACAGCACAGCCAGCCCATGCCAGGTCGGCGACATCGTCCGCGCCGCTCTCCACCTCACCCATTTCGAATACCGATACCTACCGGATTCTTGTTGAGATCACGTCA
>NZ_JBLROA010000221.1:0-445 GCF_047921505.1 Micromonospora sp. SL1-18
CCTTCGAGTTCTCCTCCCACCAGCCGGCGAAACGCGGGTCGGTCTTCTTGACCTCGTTGAACACCTTCCGCAACACCAGCAGCGACCACGGCCGCCACGGCGTCTGCTCCTCCTCGCCGATGCCGTACGAGGCCTCCGCCTTGCGCTGCCACCACGACGCCATCACCCAGGACACGGCCCAGTTGTAGGCGGCGCGAGCCGCACCACAATGCGACCGCAGCCGCTGCTCCTGCGTCACGTTCGGATCCAACGCGAAACGAAACGCCTGAACCACGAAACCGGGCCGCGGCTCGAACTTCTTCACACCAACGGCTCCACGCCGGTCACGGCGGCCAGAGCGCGAGCGGCACGGCTCTTGCCTGCCCGCGGCCCGCACAGCCGGGCACACATCGACGTCAACACGTCGGCCATGTCCATGACCAGGTCATCCGTGGACTCCTCCGGG
>NZ_JBLROA010000222.1:0-444 GCF_047921505.1 Micromonospora sp. SL1-18
TCCGGCCCCTGACGGCGGGCCACTCGCCGGGACAGCCGTTTGAGGTGCTTGAGCGCGCCGTCGTAGTGTGCCGGGTTCGGCACGAACCGCACTTCGCCGTGGTTGTCGGCGATCACCGCGAGGCACTTCACGCCCAGGTCCACACCCGCTACCACGTCGGGGCGGGTCGGACTGCGGTCGGTGGCGCGCTGGATCTCGACCTGGAAGGCCACGAACCACCGACCCCGATCGAACCTGACCGTCGCGGACAAGATGCGAGCGGTGCCGTTGCCGATACGGCGGTGCAGCTTACGGGTGGACTCGTGGGTACGGATCATCCCGAGCCGCGGCAGCGTCACATGCCGCCGGTCCGACTCCACACGGATAGCGCCCGTGGTGAACCGGCAAGCCAGCCGGGCGGTGTGCTTCGACTTCCGCCGCGGCATGCCCACCCGCTTGCCTTTG
>NZ_JBLROA010000223.1:0-423 GCF_047921505.1 Micromonospora sp. SL1-18
GCCGGCGAAACGCGGATCGGTCTTTTTGACCTCGTTGAACACCTTCCGCAACACAGGCAGCGACCACGGCCGCCACGGCGTCAACCCCTCCTCGCCGATGCCGTACGAGGCTTCCGCCTTGCGCTGCCACCACGACGCCATCACCCACGACACAGCCCAGTTGAAGGCAGCGCGAGCCGCACCACAATGCGACCGCAGCCGCTGCTCCTGCGTGGCGTTCGGATCCAACGCGAAACGGAACGCCTGGAGCACGAAACCGGGACGCGGCTCGAACTTCTTCACACCACCGGCTCCTCGCCGGTCACGGCGGCCAGAGCGCGAGCGGCACGGCTCTTGCCCGCCCGCTGCCCGTACAGCCGGGCACCCATCGACGTCAACACGTCAGCCATGTCCTCGACCAGATCGTCCGTGGACTCCTCCGGC
>NZ_JBLROA010000224.1:0-421 GCF_047921505.1 Micromonospora sp. SL1-18
GCGACCTCGGTGTAGCGCCCTTGCCTGGACAGTGCGGCCTTGATCTCCGGGGAGTCCGAGCGCAGCTTCTCACCGATGATGTAGGAATGGTCGCCCTGGCGTAGGTAACGGCGGTTGCGTTCGGAGGAGAAGCCCCGGTCCGCGACCCACACGATCTTCGACAGGGTCCAGTCCCGCATGTCGTCCTTGACCTGGCGGATCAGCTTGGAGTCGGCGGTGTTCCCGGGCCAGCACCACACCCGGACCGGGATCCCGTCACGGGTGACCGCCATCCCGATGACGATCTGCGGTAGGTCGTCGCGGGAGTCCTTCGACTTGCCGTAGGTCCGGAACCCGGCCCTGTTCGCCTCGCCGTCCTCATCGCCCTCGCCCTCGGCGCTGTCGCTGTCGGTGGGTAGGCGGTGGCCGCGTTCGTCGCGGC
>NZ_JBLROA010000225.1:0-414 GCF_047921505.1 Micromonospora sp. SL1-18
TGCACGGACTTGTGCGTGCCGCGGCGGATCATCTGGTCGGTGAGGAAACCGAACCAGCGCTCCACCTGATTGATCCACGACGAACTGGTCGGGGTGAAGTGCATGTGGAACCGGGGATGTTTGTCCAGCCACGCCTTGATCGCGGGGGTCTTGTGGGTGCCGTAGTTATCGCAGATGAGGTGCACGTCCAGCTCTGCGGGCACCTCGGCATCGATCTTGGCGAGGAACTTCTTGAACTCGGCGGCCCGGTGGCGGCGGTGCAGGGCGCTGATCACGGTGCCGTCGGCGACGTTGAACGCGGCGAACAGGCTGGTGATGCCGTTGCGGATGTAGTCGTGGGTGCGCCGCTCAGGCATGCCGGGCATCATCGGCAGCACCGGCTGCGAGCGTTGCAGGGCTTGGATCTGCGCCTTC
>NZ_JBLROA010000226.1:0-390 GCF_047921505.1 Micromonospora sp. SL1-18
ACAAGCCTCGGGGTCGCCGCGCAGTGCGCCTTCTTGACGGAAGCGCGCAAGGGCCTCGACTGGGTCGCGGACCTGCCGGCCCAGTCCGGTCAGCAGGTGCTGCGCCAACTCGACCAGGCGTACCAGAACTGGTGGAACCCGCAGCACCCCGCCGGGGCGCCGACCCGCAAACGACGCTCGGCCCGGTTGTCAGTCCCGTTCCCCGGGCAGGCCGTGCAGGTCCGCCGCCTCAGCCGCCGCTGGGGTGCGGTGAGGCTGCCGAAGGTTGGTGAGGTCAAGTTCCGCTGGTCCCGGCCGCTAGGCGGAACGGTCCGCAACGCGGTGGTGTCCTTCGACGGTGTCGCCTGGCACGTCGGGTTCGGCGTCCACACCGGCGTCAAGGCGCCCACA
>NZ_JBLROA010000227.1:0-387 GCF_047921505.1 Micromonospora sp. SL1-18
AACCGCGCGAGCAACCTCTACGGCCGCACCCGCCAGCACACCCCCACCCCGGACGAGCCGCTGATCGTCCTGGTCATCGATGAGCTGGCGAACCTGACCGCCTACCTCACCGACCGCCAGTTGAAGGACCGGATCAAGGCCGCCCTGTCGATCCTGCTCAGCCAAGGGCGCGCCGTCGGCGTCCACGTCGTCGCAGCGATCCAGGACCCCCGCAAGGAGGTGCTGCCGTTCCGGGACCTGTTCCCGACCCGTATCGGCCTGCGCCTCGCCGAAGCCGCCCAAGTCGACCTGGTCCTCGGGGAGGGGATGCGGGATCGGGGTGCGCTCTGCGACCGCATCCCTCAGGGCCTGCCGGGGGTCGGGTTCGTGGCCATCGACGGCGACCCC
>NZ_JBLROA010000228.1:0-387 GCF_047921505.1 Micromonospora sp. SL1-18
GGAGTCGGTGAGGGCTTCGGTGTAGCCCTTGTCCACCCCAACCTTCTGGCCGCCGCAGGGCCGCTGCGACGACCGCATCCCCGCCGCGTCGATCTGGTAGTGCACCTCCACCCGACCGCCGCGCAGGATCAACCGCAGCGTGCCCATCGGCGCGACGGTCGTCGACAACGGGATCTTGACCATCTTGCGGGGCTCAAGACCAGGAACGCACAGCCACAACCGGCCCCGCCCATCGACGGCGTTATTGTAGTTGTCGGCGCGTACGACGATCTGATCGTGCGTGTGGTTGCGGCCCCGCTTCCAGTGCTTGCGCATCTGCCGGGCCAGGAACGGATCGTCCGCCCACCGGTCGGCCTTCAACACGTCGAACATCCGCTTGCGCTGTAC
>NZ_JBLROA010000229.1:0-381 GCF_047921505.1 Micromonospora sp. SL1-18
GCCGTCGATGGCCACGAACCCGACACCGGGCAGGCTCTGGGGGATGCGGTCGCAGAGCGCGCCCCGGTCCCGCATCCCCTCACCGAGCACCAAGTCCACTTGCGCCGCCTCAGCGAGGCGCAGGCCGATGCGGGTCGGGAACAGGTCCCGGAACGGCAGCACCTCCTTGCGCGGGTCCTGGATGGCCGCCAGGACGTGGACGCCGACGGCGCGGCCCTGGGACAGCAGGATGGACAGGGCGGCCTTGATCCGGTCCTTGAGTTGCCGGTCGGTGAGGTAGGCGGTCAGGTTCGCCAGCTCATCGATGACCAGGACGATCAGCGGCTCGTCCGGGGTCGGGGTGTGCTGGCGGGTGCGGCCGTAGAGGTTGCTGGCGCGGTC
>NZ_JBLROA010000230.1:0-378 GCF_047921505.1 Micromonospora sp. SL1-18
CGACACCGCTGATCGACCCGTACCGCTGCCACACCTCACTGCGCACCCGACCCAACCGGCGAGCCTGCTCGGCCAGGGCGGCGTACTTGCCCGGATTCAAAGCGGTCGAATACGCGATACGCGTGACCTTCACCGACCATCCCCCGCGGCCAGGGCCGCCCCTTTGAGTTCCTTCTCGTAGCGCCGTAGCCCGTCCAGCCGATAGGAGAAGGTGTGCACGATGGCCAGGAGGTCCTCGACCAACTCCTGGCGGGGAGACAGGGCCTCCTGATTGGCCACGATGATCTCGCAGCCGCCGCAGGCGGCCAGGTGCTCCAGGAAGTCGAAGCCGAAACGGGCCAGCCGGTCCTTGTGGGCCACCACCAGCGTGGCAACCTC
>NZ_JBLROA010000231.1:0-377 GCF_047921505.1 Micromonospora sp. SL1-18
TACGAGCCGTGACGACCATCGGTTGGCTCCGCGCGACGCTCGGTAAGGCCATTAGACGGCGGAAGGAGGACGCTGTGCCGCCGTCCTTCGCGCCGGAATGCATGCCGCTGCTCGAGTTGGCCCGGTTGCTCTGCGGGCGGCACGACGCCAGGATCGCCAGCGCGTACGTTGAGGTGGTGACCTTCGCGTCGGCCGACGAGATCGTGGCGATGCTGAAGGTGATGCTCGAGGAGGACAGGATGGCCCTCCCGGTCTGGGCGCGCAACCTCGCGTTCCGGCTGGCCTGCCTCCAGCGGCCGGAGGACGCTGAGCTGCTCAGAGCGGCGGCCAGCGATCTTTACGCCTTCGGCCCGGACTGGGACACGATCGCCGAGGAC
>NZ_JBLROA010000232.1:0-372 GCF_047921505.1 Micromonospora sp. SL1-18
AACCGTGTGCACCATCGGGTGGCGAATCTCCGCGCTGACGGGCTGCACAAGCTCACCACCGACATCACCGGCGAGTACGGCACCGTCGTGGTCGAGGACCTCAACGTGGCCGGCATGCTCCGCAACCGGCGCCTGGCCCGCAAGATCGCCGACGCCGGGTTCGGTGAGATCCGCCGCCAGATCGTCTATAAGACCGCCTGGGCGGGCGGCACTCACGTGGTGGCTGACCGCTGGTTTCCGTCTTCCAAGACCTGCTCGCACTGCCGCGTGGTGAAAGCCAAGCTGCCGTTGCACGTGCGAGTGTTCCGCTGCGATGCCTGTGGCCTGGTTATGGACCGGGACGAGAACGCAGCCCGCAACCTCGCCGCACTG
>NZ_JBLROA010000233.1:0-367 GCF_047921505.1 Micromonospora sp. SL1-18
TGCGTACCGCGTGTGCCCGTGCGCTGCTGCGGTCAGGGGTGGACGAGAAGTCTGGTGAGGTGCTGTCCCCGGCGGTGCTGGCGGAGCGGGTGGGCTGGTGTGCTGATCTGGTGGCGGGCATGGCGGCCGCGCTGCTGGCGGAGCACTGGAACAGTGTGGATGTGGAGGTGTTGGCCTCCGGGGTGGATGCGGGTGGGCGGAGGCTGCCGTCGAACGCGTGGATGGCGTTGCGGCGTCTGGGCTGGACGACTGCCCCGCCTGCGGGTGTGCGGGTCAATGACCGGATCGTGCGGATGGCTCAGGAGCAGGCGGGGCGTGTTCTGCGTTCGGTGAAGTGGCGTGCTGATCTGACCGCCGGGGTCCTGTC
>NZ_JBLROA010000234.1:0-367 GCF_047921505.1 Micromonospora sp. SL1-18
GGTGCGGCGGGCCATCGTCCGGCGAACCAACGATCCGATACAGCGGAAGCGGATGTTCGACGCGCTGAAGGCCGACCGGTGGGCTGCCGATCCGTTCTTATCGCGGCAGATGCGCCGGCACTGGAAGCGGGGCCGCAACCGCACGCACGATCAGATCGTCGTGCGCGCCGACCAGCACAACACGATCATCGACGGGCGCGGCCGGTTGTGGCTGTGCGTTCCTGGTCTTGAGCCCCGCCGGATGGTCCGGATTCCGCTGTCCACCACGGTCGCGCCGACGGGCACGCTGCGGCTGATCCTGCGCGGCGGCCGGGTCGAGGTGCACTACCAGATCGACGCAGCGCACATGCCGTCATCCCGACGGCCA
>NZ_JBLROA010000235.1:0-366 GCF_047921505.1 Micromonospora sp. SL1-18
ATGGCCACGTATGCGCCCGACGTGGGACCGGACCCGTCCCGGGTGGCGGGTGTGGATCTCGGGATCATCCACCCCTATGCCGTGGCCGGCCCGGATGGTGAGGGGTTGTTGGTGTCGGGGCGGGCGGTCCGCGCCGAGCACCGTATGCACCTGGCCGACACCAAGACCCGCCGCCGCACGGTCGCCCGCCGCGCCCCGAAACCGGGTCAGCGGGGGTCGCGGCGGTGGCGCGAATACCGCCGCCGGGCGCGGCTGGTGGAGGGCCGACACAAGCGTCGGGTCCGGCAGGCCCAGCATGAAGCCGCCGGCATGGTCGTGTCCTGGGCCGTTGAGCAGCGGATTGGTGTGCTCAAGGTCGGGGACCCG
>NZ_JBLROA010000236.1:0-363 GCF_047921505.1 Micromonospora sp. SL1-18
AGGATCCCCGACCTTGAGCACACCAATCCGCTGCTCAACGGCCCAGGACACGACCATGCCAGCGGCTTCATGCTGCGCCTGCCGGACCCGACGCTTGTGCCGGCCCTCCACCAGCCGCGCCCGGCGGCGGTATTCGCGCCACCGCCGCGACCCCCGCTGGCCGGGTTTCGGCGCGCGGCGGGCGACCGTGCGGCGGGTCTTGGTGTCGGCCAGGTGCATACGGTGCTCGGCGCGCACCGCCCGCCCCGACACCAACAACCCCTCACCATCCCGGCCCGCCACCGCATAGGGGTGGATGATCCCGAGATCCACACCCGCCACCCGGGACGGGTCCGGTCCCACGCCGGGCGCATACGTGGCCAC
>NZ_JBLROA010000237.1:0-355 GCF_047921505.1 Micromonospora sp. SL1-18
GTGCGCCACGAGGCGCTGTGTTACCGGGTGGAGATGGAAGGGCTCCACCGCTGGCCTGTCGCAGCAGGCCGGTGAAGCTGAGGGCAGCCGGAACCGGGAGGCGCCGGGGAGGGTGGGAGCAGCCCTGACAACGACGGGACCGGTCGGCACTGCCAGACGATCGGGGTCCGCTTAGCGAGACGGGAAGGTGCACGTGAGGAACCAGCGGGTAAAGCCTCTCAAGAGATACACCGGCTCGAATCTGGTGGATATGGGCCGGGGTGCGATGCACGCCCACTGCTGGTGGGCGACTCCTGCGCCGGGTGAAGACGCCGGTAGGGAGGCCACGAGGAAGGCCTGCGGCGTACTCGTGGCG
>NZ_JBLROA010000238.1:0-348 GCF_047921505.1 Micromonospora sp. SL1-18
TTGCGGCACCGGCAGGTGCGGGACCGGTGGCTTGCCGACGGCACGCACGTGTCGTTTGGTGTGTTGGCGAATGCGTGGAAGGAGACCGTCCGCGACGCGATCGGTGACATCACCGCGAACCGGGAGGCGGCCAAGGTCAAGGTCCGGCGGGCGATCGCCCGGCACACCGCCGATCCGGTCGAGTTGAAGCGGATGTTCGACGTGTTGAAGGCCGACTGGTGGGCCAGTGATCCGTTCCTGGCTCGGCAGATGCGCCGGCACTGGCAGCGGGGCCGCAACCGCACGCACGATCAGATCGTGGTGCGCGCCGACAACTACGATAACGCCGTCGATGGGCGGGGCCGGTTG
>NZ_JBLROA010000239.1:0-346 GCF_047921505.1 Micromonospora sp. SL1-18
CTTCACCGCGTTGTCCAGCGTGGTGTCGGCGCCGCCGCCGAGTGACATGTTCGCCACCATCGGCTGGCTCGGGTTGCTGTTCTTCTGGGCGGTCACCCAGTCGATGCCGGCCACGACGCCGGCGGTGGTGCCGCTGCCACTGCAGTTGAGCACCTTGACGGCGACGAGCTGGACATTCTTGGCCACCCCGTAGGACGCGCCACCGACGGTGCCCGCCACATGCGTACCGTGCCCGTTGCAGTCGGTGTTGTTACCGTCTCCGGTCGTGTTCGTACCCCAGGCCGCCCGGCCACCGAAGTCGCTGTGCGTGACCCGGATGCCGGTGTCGATGATGTACGCCCTGACG
>NZ_JBLROA010000240.1:0-344 GCF_047921505.1 Micromonospora sp. SL1-18
GCTGGTCGAGGCGGTCCGCGTCTGGCCGGCCGACCCGCCGCGGGATCCGAAAGGCCTGGCTGGTCACCGTGGCCTGGCGCAAGTTCATCGACGCGACCCGGGCAGACGCCGCCCGCCGCCGGCGCGAGGAGCTCGTCGACGAGGAGCCGGCGCCCGGGCCCGCGGCCGCGGTGGACGACACGCTCCAGCTTTACTTCCTGTGCGCCCACCCGTCGCTGACGCCGTCGTCCGCGGTCGCGCTCACGCTACGCGCCGTCGGCGGGCTGACCACCCGCCAGATCGCCCAGGCCTACCTGGTACCCGAGGCGACCATGGCCCAGCGCATCAGCCGAGCCAAACGCACT
>NZ_JBLROA010000241.1:0-343 GCF_047921505.1 Micromonospora sp. SL1-18
CCTCGTTGAGGCGGTCCGCGTCTGGCCGGCCGACCCGCCGCGGGATCCGAAAGGCTGGCTGGTCACCGTGGCCTGGCGCAAGTTCATCGACGCGACCCGGGCAGACGCCGCCCGCCGCCGGCGCGAAGAGCTCGTCGACGAGGAGCCGGCGCCCGGGCCCGCGCCCGCGGTGGACGACACGCTCCAGCTCTACTTCCTGTGCGCCCACCCGTCGCTGACGCCGTCGTCCGCGGTCGCACTCACGCTACGCGCCGTCGGCGGGCTGACCACCCGCCAGATCGCCCACGCCTACCTGGTACCCGAGGCGACCATGGCCCAGCGCATCAGCCGAGCCAAACGCACC
>NZ_JBLROA010000242.1:0-342 GCF_047921505.1 Micromonospora sp. SL1-18
GCGGCTAGGGCGGCGAGGTTGCGGGCTGCGTTCTCGTCCCGGTCGATAACCAGGCCGCAGGCATCGCAGGTGAACACTCGGACGTGCAGCGGCAGCTTGGCTTTCACCGCGCCGCAGGCCGAGCAGGTCTTGCTGGAGGGATACCAGCGATCGGCTACTATCCGCCGACCACCGTTCCATGCGGTTTTATACCCCACCTGCCGGCGGATCTCTCCGAACCCTGCGTCCGCGATCTTACGGGCGAGGCGTCGGTTGCGGAGCATGCCGGCCACGTTGAGGTCTTCAACCACGACAGTGCCGTACTCGCCGGTGATCTTGGTCGTGAGTTTGTGCAGCCCGTCA
>NZ_JBLROA010000243.1:0-342 GCF_047921505.1 Micromonospora sp. SL1-18
AGCGGGAGGACACGCCTTTGAGGGAGTTGACCAGTTTGGACAGGGTCACCTTGGGTGGGAAGTTCACCAGTAGGTGGACGTGGTTGTCCTCGCCGTTGAACTCGATTAGCTCGCATTCGAACTGTTCGCATACCTGGCGCATCACCTGTTCGAGGTAGCGCAGGTGTTCGTCGGTGAAGACCGGTGCTCGGTGTTTCGTGACGAAGACCAAGTGGGCGTGGAGCAGGAAAGTGCAGTGTCTGCCGGTGCGAATAGGGGTAGGTGTCGGCCGCAAACCAAGTGTATGATGTGGAGCGTGAAGGCGGACATGGGTCGGAAGTACCGGCTGTATCCCACGCCGGA
>NZ_JBLROA010000244.1:0-335 GCF_047921505.1 Micromonospora sp. SL1-18
AGAGCGACCGGCAATTGGTGTTACTTGAGCCTGCGGGTGGTGGGTCGGGTGTCCCAACGGTAGAGCGTGCGGGCGCGGCGGATGAGTTGACGGACTGTGACGAAGGCTGCGGCCAGGTACAGGTAGAAGTCGATGACGTTGGCGTTGCGGTCGGTGCAGCGACGGATCTTGCCGAACCCGTTCATCCACGAGTTCGTGCGCTCGACCACCCAGCGTTTGCCGACCTGGACCGGGGCGGGGATGCCCTTGCGCGCGATGTCGGCGTCGAAGCCCAGCTCGTCAAGCAGGTCCCGGGTCGGGCCGTTGTCGTAGGCGCGGTCCAGATGCGCGGTGAC
>NZ_JBLROA010000245.1:0-333 GCF_047921505.1 Micromonospora sp. SL1-18
TTTGTGCAGCCCGTCAGCACGCAGATTCGCCACCCGATGGTGCACGCGGTTACGTTCGGCGTTGGCGACCGCCCATCGTCTGGACGGCTGCTGCCTGGTGCGCCGGTCCGGCCCCTGACGGCGGGCCACCCGCCGGGAGAGCCGTTTGAGGTGCTTGAGCGCGGCGTCGTAGTGCGCCGGGTTCGGCACGAACCGCACTGCGCCCCGGTTGTCGGCGATCACCGCGAGGCATTTCACGCCCAGGTCCACCCCCGCTACCACGTCCGGGCGCGTCGGGGTGCGGTCGGTGGCGCGTTGGATCTCGACCTGGAAGGCCACGAACCACCGACCCCG
>NZ_JBLROA010000246.1:0-332 GCF_047921505.1 Micromonospora sp. SL1-18
GTCCTTCTCACCGGTCACCGTCGCGGTGACCGTGGGCGGGGTCGTGTCCTTCGGCGTCGGCTCGACCACCGTGAACGACACCTGCTGCGACGAGGACGTGTTGCCCGCCTTGTCCGTGGCCCGATAGGTCACCGTGTGCTGACCCGGCTGATTCACCGTCACCGGAGCGGAGTAGCCGGCGTAGGCACCGCCATCGAGCGAGTACTCGATCCGGTCGACACCCGACTCGGTGTCGATCGCGGAGAGAGTGACCGTCGCGCTGCCCACGTACGCGCCGTTCGCATCCTTCTGACCGGTCACGGAAGCGGTGACCGTGGGCGGGGTCGTGTCCT
>NZ_JBLROA010000247.1:0-332 GCF_047921505.1 Micromonospora sp. SL1-18
CGACGTGTTGACGTCGATGTGTGCCCGGCTGTACGGGCAGCGGGCAGGCAAGGACCGTGCCGCCCGCGCTCTGGCCGCCGCAACCGGCGAGGGTCTGTTGGTGTGAAGAAGTTCGTGCCGCGGCCTGGTTTCGTGGTCCAGGCGTTTCGTTTCGCGTTGGATCCGAACGTTACGCAGGAGCAGCGGTTGCGGTCGCATTGTGGTGCGGCTCGCGTCGCCTTCAACTGGGCTGTCTCATGGGTGATGGCGTCGTGGTGGCAGCGCAAGGCGGAGGCCTCGTACGGCATCGGCGAGGAGGAGTTGACGCCGTGGCGGCCGTGGTCGCTGCCTGT
>NZ_JBLROA010000248.1:0-328 GCF_047921505.1 Micromonospora sp. SL1-18
CGCCTTCACCACCTCGGGCCAGGAACGCGACCTGGCCCGACTCAAGTCGAAGGCCGGCCGGCAGGAGACCACCCGCCGCAACCACGGCGCGAAGACCTCCAACCGTGCCCGTAAGGTCCGTGCGGCGATCGCCCGGAGCGAGGCGAAGATCCGTAACCGGCGTCGTGACTTCGTGGCGTGGGCCACTAACCGGCTCTGCGCCCAGCACGCGGTCGTCAAGCTCGAACGCCTCCACATCAAGGCCATGACCGCCACCGCGAAAGGCACCATCACCGAGCCCGGCACCAACGTGGCCGCGAAGGCCGGACTGAACCGGGCGATCCTCGAC
>NZ_JBLROA010000249.1:0-321 GCF_047921505.1 Micromonospora sp. SL1-18
AGCTTCCCGATCCGCGAGGTGAGCAGCTCGTGCTGCCGGCGCAGGTGCGCCACCGGGTCCGCCGCCGGATCGTCCAGGATCTCGGCGATCTCGTCCAACGGGAACCCCAGCTCCCGGTAGGCCCGGATGAGCTGCAACCGCTCCAGGTCGGCGTCGTCGTAGCGGCGGTAGCCGGCCGGCGTGCGCCCGCTGGGCGACAGCAGCCCGATCTCGTCGTAGTGGTGCAGAGTCCGGACCGTCACCCGGGCCGCCCTGGCCACCTGACCCACCGTGTATGACATGGTTCCCTCCCTTCCACGACCAAGGCTCCCGCCTCCCGCT
>NZ_JBLROA010000250.1:0-319 GCF_047921505.1 Micromonospora sp. SL1-18
CGCGAAAGAAACCCATGGCCCCTGGCGGGGCCACCCACAGGTGGGTGAAACTCGGGTCGGCGGTGTCGCTCGCCGTCGCCGGTTTGGCTTGGTGCCCTCGTGGTGCCTGAGCGAAAGAATGGTGTGGGAGTCCGTCCCTGGAACCCCAGGTTGTTGCCCCCGTGCACGTGTCTCAGTCTCATAAGTCTGTGACGGACTCTGCGGGCGGCGCCGTCCCTTGTGCTGATGCTGTGTGGGGAGGGGTTCGCTTGGAAGTGTTGTATTCGCACGTCGCAGGGATCGATGTGCATAAGCAGCAGGTGACGGTGAGTGTGCGTGT
>NZ_JBLROA010000251.1:0-317 GCF_047921505.1 Micromonospora sp. SL1-18
GGTCGGGGCGGGTGTCGTGGTGGTCATGGTTGCCCTCCTTGGGCGTTGGTGGGCGCGAGGAGCCACACGAACGAGCCCGTAGGGCTCCTCGCGTCCGGGTTGGGTTGGGTTAGATCAGGCCGTCGTCGTGCTGCTCGTCGTGCCGGTCGGCGTCGAGCTCGGCGTCACGGCGGTAGTCCCACGACCGTCCGTCACGGCCGCAGGCGTAGCAGTGGAAGTAGAAGCCGTCGGTGGCCTCGTCGTACTCGATCTGGGTCATGGGTCAGATCCAGTCGGAGACGTCGTCGTCATCCGGCGACGTCGAAGCCGCGGGCTTG
>NZ_JBLROA010000252.1:0-312 GCF_047921505.1 Micromonospora sp. SL1-18
CTACCGCGCCACCGTCATCGAACGCGGCGCTGCCCACGGCATCGACGTGCAGGTTGTGTCGAAAGCCCCAGGCCAGAAAGGGTTCCAGCCGGTACCCAAGAGGTGGGCGATCGAACGCACCAACGGCTGGATCATGCTCCACCGCCGACTCGCCCGTGACTACGAAACGTCACCAGAGCACTCGCGGGCTCACATCCACTGGGCCATGATCGACAACATGAGCCGGCGCCTTACCAATGAAGCCACCCTGCCCTGGCGCGACGATCAACCCGAAACAGACACATCACAACATGCATGATCGAGATGCCCTCT
>NZ_JBLROA010000253.1:0-304 GCF_047921505.1 Micromonospora sp. SL1-18
CTCACCGCGCTGCTCGGCGAAGCCCGGGTCGAGCCGGTGCCAGTGCCCCACGACTGCACCGACGGGTTCGCTGCGGCCTTCTGGCGTCGACCCGAGGCATACCTCGACCCCGTAGTACGGTCGGGCATATCGATGCTGGCGCAGACCGGAGATAAGGCGCTGCGGCCAGGGCTGGACCGGCTCGCAGCAGATCTGGAGTCCGGCCGTTGGCACGATCGCCACCGCGACCTTCTCGGACGCGAAGACTTCGACGCAGGTTACCGACTGCTCGTCGCTGACGAGTAACCACTGTCCGATGCCCGTG
>NZ_JBLROA010000254.1:0-303 GCF_047921505.1 Micromonospora sp. SL1-18
TGGTCGCTTTTCCGGCCAGAACCTCCTATTGTCGACCATTGTGGGCAGTGCTTATCGGATCGGCGAGTTCGCTACGCGGATCGGTCGTTCGGTGAGCACGGTGCCTCGGTGGGAGGCGGAAGGGCGGATTGTGGCTCGCCGTTTGCCGTCGGGGCAGCGGTACTTCGACGACTCCGATGTGCGCAGGGTGCTGCGGCCCGGCTTCGACGCCGCTCGACGGAGGGTGGTGGTGTACTGCCGGGTCTCCTCGCTGGGGCAGAAGGCCGACCTGTCTTCGCAGGTGGCGGCGATGCAGCAGTTCTG
>NZ_JBLROA010000255.1:0-296 GCF_047921505.1 Micromonospora sp. SL1-18
TGTAGGCTGGGTGGATGGCGAGGACTGGACGGCCGAAGCCCGAGTTGGTGTTGTCTGATGTAGAGCGTGACTCGTTGATTCGCTGGTCTCGGCGTTCGAAGTCGTCACAGGCGTTGGCGTTGCGGTGCCGGATCGTGCTGGCATGCGCCGATGGGTCGAGCAACACGCAGGTCGCGCGGGATCTGGGTATCTCGGCGGCGACGGTCGGTAAGTGGCGCAGCCGGTTCGTGGCGAAGCGGTTGGACGGCCTGGTCGACGAGGACCGGCCGGGCCGTCCACCGTCGATCACCGTGGAC
>NZ_JBLROA010000256.1:0-292 GCF_047921505.1 Micromonospora sp. SL1-18
AACCCGCAGCAGCGGATCGAACGGGTCCGCGCCGCCCTGGCCGACATGCAGGCCCGACTCACCACCATCGCCAGCGAGGAGGCCACCCGATGACCGAACACCTCTTCTCTGGCCTGTTCCTGGTCGGCGGGCTCATCCTGTTCTGCTGGGACCAGTACCGGCTCTCCGCCGCCCGCTTTGAGGTCGCCGCCCTCCAACGCGCCGCCCTCCGCGACCCACTGACCGGCCTCGCGAACCGGGCCGGCCTCGCCGCCGGCTGGGAACAACTCACCCCGCACCGCCCGTGCGTCGC
>NZ_JBLROA010000257.1:0-289 GCF_047921505.1 Micromonospora sp. SL1-18
AGCGAACCACGCATCCGAAAACCGGCGCAACACCGACCGAGCACCCGTAGTGTCCAGTTCCCCGAACGTACCCGGCCCCGACCCGGACAACTCCCGGCACAGCGCCTGGTAACCGGTCAGCGGCGTGTCGTGGCGGCGGCGCCGCCACGCGTTGACCTCCAGTACGCACGCCCAGACGTCGCCGGCTGAGCGCAGCAGCCCGAAACACCGACGCCGTTGCCCAGCCGTCACCCGCACAGCGACACGCGCCGTGCGATACACGACCCGAGGTGCGGCAGGATTCCGACGA
>NZ_JBLROA010000258.1:0-289 GCF_047921505.1 Micromonospora sp. SL1-18
CCGTCGGGATCCTGCCGCACCTCGGGTCGTGTATCGCACGGCGCGTGTCGCTGTGCGGGTGACGGCTGGGAAACGGCGTCGGTGTTTCGGGCTGCTGCGCTCCGCCGGCGACGTCTGGGCGTGCGTACTCGAGGTCAACGCGTGGCGGCGACGCCGCCACCACACTCCGCTGACCGGCTACCAGGCGCTGTGCCGGGAACTGTCCGGGTCAGGGCCGGGCACGTTCGGGGAACTGGACACGACGGGTGCCCGGTCGGTGTTGCGCCGGTTTTCGGATGCGTGGTTCGCG
>NZ_JBLROA010000259.1:0-286 GCF_047921505.1 Micromonospora sp. SL1-18
ACAACAAGGCCAAGCCGCAGCAGATCGACACCCTGCGCGCCGACATCGTCCACACCGTCGACAACGGCCGTGCCGTGGTCGCCAACATCGCCGGCACCGCCACCGACACCGACGGCGGCACCCACTCCTTCGAAGGCGGCCACTACATCAGCGTCGTGGGCTACCACGACGGCGGGAAGACCGTGACCATCGCGGACTCGGCCAACCCGGACATGGCCTCCTACCACATGAGCGTGGACAACCTCGCCAACTGGATCGCCACCCGCGGCTACTCCGCCTCCTGACC
>NZ_JBLROA010000260.1:0-286 GCF_047921505.1 Micromonospora sp. SL1-18
ACGACGCACGGGCGAGCCGGGGCGAGTTGTTCCCAGCCGGCGGCGAGGCCGGCCCGGTTCGCAAGCCCGGTCAGCGGATCACGGAGGGCGGCGCGTTGGAGGGCGGCGAGTTCGTAGCGGGCGGCGGAGAGCCGGTACTGGTCCCAGCAGAACAGGATGAGCCCGCCGACCAGGAACAGGCCAGAGAACAGGTGTTCGGTCATCGGGTGCCCTTCTGGATGGCGGTGAGGCGGGCCTGCATGTCGGCCAGGGCGGCGCGGACCCGTTCGATCCGCTGCTGCGGGTC
>NZ_JBLROA010000261.1:0-285 GCF_047921505.1 Micromonospora sp. SL1-18
CACGAAGATGGCCGTCCTGAAACGCCGCTACCTACCCGGGTGGCGGCCAACCGAGGACGGGGTGACGCTGTTCCAGCCGCAGCAGGTGACAGTCAGCCGTTACCGCTACCGGGCGAACAACATCCCGACGCCCTGGGCAAGAGCAACACCAGGACCAACCGGATAACCCAACGGCACGGACTCGTGGAGAGCCCGGTGCCCGGAGACGGGCCCGCCGGGTTCGGAGGGCGGGCTGAAGAAACGTAGCGTGAGCAATCGCGACAACGCGCTTCAGCTCGACCCTAC
>NZ_JBLROA010000262.1:0-283 GCF_047921505.1 Micromonospora sp. SL1-18
CCGGTGGTAACAACCTGGCTCTGCAGTTGGTCATCGACGGGCTGAAGATCCAGGGTTGCGGTCCGGGCTTCATCACCGGTCGTAACGCGATCATCGCTGCGGACGCGGCGTTGACCGGTGGGGAGAACGCCTGCATCATCTGGGGTTCGTTCGCTCGCCGTGGGCTGGGTTACAGCGCCGTGCAGGGCACGACCAACCGTAACGACAACAGCGAGGCGTTCGACACTCACCCGTCCTGCCGGGGTGACTTCGTGGGCCGGGCCGCCCAGCCGGAGCTGAACAC
>NZ_JBLROA010000263.1:0-283 GCF_047921505.1 Micromonospora sp. SL1-18
TGATCGCACGGAACGCGACGCCGTTGCGCCCGTTGGTCGCCCACGGGATGGCCTCCAACTGCTCGACCTCGATGAGCTGCCCCACCATCACGCTCGGCTTCTCACCCGCCGTGGTGATGGTGATGACCTCACCGCCCGTCTCGTCGAGAACGAAGACCTGGGTGGACCACATGAGCCGGCCCGTTCCCTTCTCCGACCGCTGGTTGCCGTTCTGGTCGTTCTTCGGCTCCGGGTCCTTCGACACCGTCACCTGCTTCGCCTTGGTGTCCACGTACAGCTTCAC
>NZ_JBLROA010000264.1:0-274 GCF_047921505.1 Micromonospora sp. SL1-18
AACTCGGTGGTGTCCTTCGACGGTGTCGCCTGGCATGTTGGTTTCGGCGTCCACACCGGTGTCAAGGCGCCCACGGTGCACGCCCGGCCCGACACCGTAGTGGGCGTCGACCGTGGCGTGAAGGTCGCCTTGGCGATGTCCGACGGCCGCATGTGGCACCGTACCTTCACCACCTGCGGCCAGGAACGCGACCTGGCCCGACTCAAGTCGAAGGCCGGCCGGCAGGAGACCACCCGCCGCAACCGCGGCGCGAAGACCTCCCACCGCGCCCGTA
>NZ_JBLROA010000265.1:0-273 GCF_047921505.1 Micromonospora sp. SL1-18
CGCACGCCCGACCAGACACCGTTGTGGGCGTCGACCGTGGCGTGAAGGTCGCCTTGGCGATGTCCGACGGCCGCATGTGGCACCGTACCTTCACCACTGCGGGTCAGGAACGCGACCTGGCCCGACTCAAGTCGAAGGCCGGCCGGCAGGAGACCGCCCGCCGCAACCGCGGCGCGACAACCTCCCACCGTGCCCGCAAGGTCCGTGCCGAGATCGCCCGGACCGAGGCGAAGATCCGTAACCGGCGCCGCGACTTCCTGGCGTGGGCGGCGA
>NZ_JBLROA010000266.1:0-270 GCF_047921505.1 Micromonospora sp. SL1-18
TGGCCGGCCGATCCGCGTAAACGCACCCCCGCCGAGTGGGAGCAGGTGCGCACGGCGATCCCGGCCGGGGAAGGCCTGCCGTCCAGTGTCATCAAGGGCCGCACCCGGCAGGCTGCCACGTTCCTCAACGCCAATGGTCGTCTGCCGGTGGATGTGTTCGAACTCGAAGGCAGCCCGAGGGTCCCGCGGATGCTGCTGCTGGCCGCATGTGACCGGCAGCAGGCCACCCTCGAACGCAGCGACACCGACCCGGCCAAGGCGCTGCTGCGC
>NZ_JBLROA010000267.1:0-263 GCF_047921505.1 Micromonospora sp. SL1-18
AGGTGTACACGTGGATCGTGGGATCGGATCCGCGGGCGCATACGTTTGGGTTCGCGTTGTGGACCCGTCAGCTGGTGCGGGATCTGATCAAGCGTCATTTCCGGTTGCGGTTGTCGCTGCCGACCGTTGGTCGGATCTTGAAGAAGCTCGGCCTGTCGCCGCAGCGGCCGTTGTACCGGGCCTATCAGCAGGACCCGGAAAAGGTGCGGGTATGGAAGCAGGAGGCCTTCCCGGCGATCAAGGCGGAGGCCGCCGCGGCTGGG
>NZ_JBLROA010000268.1:0-260 GCF_047921505.1 Micromonospora sp. SL1-18
TGTCAAGCCCCGGGTTTGATGGAGAGTTGGTTAGCTGGTTTCCAGGGGTGCGGTGACCGGGTGGGTCATCGCGTGTAGCGCCTCGTACTCGGCGGGTGGGACGTGGCCGAGTTCGCCGTGCAGCCTGCGGTTGTTGTACCAGTCGATGTATTCGACGGTGGCCATCTCCAGGTCGTCGAGCCCGCGCCAGGGGCCCTTGTTGCGGACGAGTTCGGCCTTGTAGAGGGAGTTGAACGCTTCGGCCATCGCGTTGTCGTAGG
>NZ_JBLROA010000269.1:0-257 GCF_047921505.1 Micromonospora sp. SL1-18
TGGGCCGCCGACGGCACTACCGAGACCATCCACAACCTGCTGCGCGGCAAGGTCCGCCAGGCAGCCGGCCGCGACCCGGAGCCCACCGCGGCGATCATCGACTCGCAGAGCGTCAAGACCAGCAACAACGTGCCCGAAACCAGCCAGGGCATCGACGCCGGCAAGAAGATCAAGGGCCGCAAGCGACACTTGGCCACCGACGTGCTCGGCCTGCTGCTGGTCGTCATCGTCACCGCCGCCAACGTGTCGGACACTGC
>NZ_JBLROA010000270.1:0-257 GCF_047921505.1 Micromonospora sp. SL1-18
GTCTGGGCCGCCCCGCGTTTTCCGGACAGTCGCTAAACCTGTTCCCTATGCTGCGAGCTGCCGATTCAGGTACTCGTCGTGGACCTCTTGCGGGGTCTTGTAGCCGAGTCCCGAGTGGAGACGTTTGGTATTGTAGTGCAATTCGATGTAGCGCGCAACGTCTCTGCGCGCGTGTTCACGGGTCGGATACTGGGTCCGATGTACCCGCTCGGTCTTGAGTGCGGCGAAGAACGACTCGGCCATGGCGTTGTCGTAGC
>NZ_JBLROA010000271.1:0-256 GCF_047921505.1 Micromonospora sp. SL1-18
AGGTTGAACAGGTTCTGGTCGCGACATTGGAATCCACGCCGAGCGACGCCACCCACTGGTCGAGGGCGTCGATGGCCGAGAAGTCCGGCCTGTCGAAGTCGACGATCGGGCGAATCTGGCGCAAGTTCAACCTCAAACCGCATCAGGCCGACACGTTCAAGCTGTCCACCGACCCGCTGTTCATGGAAAAGGTCGTCGACGTCGTCGGCCTGTACCTCAACCCGCCCGATGGCGCCGTGGTGCTCTCGGTCGACGA
>NZ_JBLROA010000272.1:0-255 GCF_047921505.1 Micromonospora sp. SL1-18
GCGGCGAAACGCCGTAAGGACGGTGACCCGTCGGCGCGGTTCCCGCGTCGTCGTCGGGCGTTGATGCCGGTGCGCTGGTATCACGGCACTTTCGGCCTTGATGGCCGGCGGGTGCGGATCCCCACGGCGCAGGGCGCCCCGTCGTTGTCGGTGAGGTTGGCGCGGGAGGTGCCGTATCCGGTTGAGCAGGTCCGGTCGGTCACCCTGCTGTGTGAAGGCGGCCGCCTGTTCCTCGACGTGACCGCGGAAGTCCCG
>NZ_JBLROA010000273.1:0-255 GCF_047921505.1 Micromonospora sp. SL1-18
GGTCACCGCACCCCAGCGCCGGTTGAGCCGGCGGACCCCAATCGCCTGCCCGGGGAACGGGACCGACAGCCGGGCAGACCTGCGTTTGCGGGTCGGCGCCCCGGCGGGGTGCTGCGGGTTCCACCAATTCTGGTACGCCTGGTCCAACTGGCGCAGCACCTGCTGACCGGACTGTGCCGGCAGGTCCGCAACCCAGTCAAAGTCCTTACGCGCCTGGGTCAGGTAGGCGCACTGCGCGGTGACTCCGAGCGTGAC
>NZ_JBLROA010000274.1:0-253 GCF_047921505.1 Micromonospora sp. SL1-18
ACCAGAAGGGTGACCTGGACCGGCAGACCGTGCGGGTGGTGGAGGGGGCGGACGCGCAGGGCCTGGCTGTGGCGGAGATCGTGACCGAGGTTGACTCCGGCCTGGACGGCAAGCGCCGCAAGCTGCATCGCCTTCTGGCCGATCCGACTGCGGCGGTGATCGTGGTCGAGCGCAAGGATCGGCTGGCTCGGTTCGGTGTGGAGCATCTGCAGGCGGCGCTCGCTGCGACCGGGCGCCGTCTGGTGGTTCTGGA
>NZ_JBLROA010000275.1:0-252 GCF_047921505.1 Micromonospora sp. SL1-18
CTGGTCGCGGTCGCCCTGCCACCCGCAGCTGCCGGTGTTGGGGCAGATGGCCCACTTCCAGCCCGCCACGGTCGGCTTGTCGGGCGCTTTGCAATGTCGTAGCGGCGTCAGGCACTGCGGGCAGTGCTTTGACGTGTTACGGGCGGGGACGGTGACCACGGCGACACCCGCCTCGGCGGCGAGGTGCCGCATACGGTCGACGATCTTTCCGCGGACCTGCTGGGACAGACGCGTGTTCAGGCTACGGCCCAT
>NZ_JBLROA010000276.1:0-249 GCF_047921505.1 Micromonospora sp. SL1-18
TTGGTCGCGGTCGCCCTGCCAACGGCAGGACTGGTTGGGGCAGATGGCCCACTTCCATCCCGCCACGGTCGGCTTGTCGGGCGCTTTGCAATGTCGTAGCGGCGTCAGGCATTGCGGGCAGTGTTTTGACGTGTTGCGGGCGGGGACGGTGACCACGGCGACACCGTGCTCGGCGGCGCAGTGCCGCATTCGGTCGACGATTTTTCCGCGTACCTGCTGGGACAGGCGCGTGTTCAGGCTACGGCCCAT
>NZ_JBLROA010000277.1:0-247 GCF_047921505.1 Micromonospora sp. SL1-18
CCGATACGCCGTTGCATCTTGCGGGTGGACTCGTGGGTACGGATCGCCCCGAGCCGTGGCAGCGTCACGTGCCGCCGGTCCGGCTCCACCCGGATGGCGCCGGTAGTGAACCGGCACGCCAGCCGCGCATTGTGCTTCGACTTCCGCCGGGGCATCCCCACGCGTTTACCGCTGCGCTGGCCGCGCTTGGACTTTGTGTAGTTGTCGAATGCTGCCGCCGCGTTCGCCAGGCCCGTGCTGTACGCCT
>NZ_JBLROA010000278.1:0-246 GCF_047921505.1 Micromonospora sp. SL1-18
GCCCTGTGCGACGTGGATGCCCTTGCCCCACGACTCGCTGCCCTGCACGCCGCCGTAGCCGGTGGCCAGCGAACGGTCCCAGGTCGCGGCCAAGCCGAGGGGCGCGGGCAGTTGAGTGACACCGGTGAAGCCGTTGGCAACACCGGCCGGACCGTCCTGAAGGATGAGCCGCGGCACGCACAGCCGCGGAATCGCCGGGAAGTAGTTCTGGTAGCCGTCGGGACTTGCGTTCAGCCCTAAGGTGCT
>NZ_JBLROA010000279.1:0-246 GCF_047921505.1 Micromonospora sp. SL1-18
GCCACTCTGAGTTTGAACTCAAGCCCCGACGGCTACCAGAACTACTTCCCGGCGATCCCCCGACTGTGTGTGCCACGGCTCGTTCTCCAAGATGGTCCCGCCGGCGTAGCCAACATCCCAGGCGGGGTCACCCAATTGCCCGCTCCGCTGAGCCTGGCCGCGACCTGGGACCGCTCGCTGGCCACCGGCTACGGCGGCGTGCAGGGCAGCGAGGCGTGGGGCAAGGGCATCCACGTGATACAGGGG
>NZ_JBLROA010000280.1:0-240 GCF_047921505.1 Micromonospora sp. SL1-18
CGACTCAGCTTCCCATGCCCCTTCCGGGGCCGCCGCGGGGGCGGGAAAATGGGTGACGCGCCCGGCCGGGTCGACGCCGACCGCTTCTTGATGCCGTGGATCTCGTGACTCAGCTTGGCGCTGGGAGTCGGTTTGCAGGGACCACGGATTGTTGCCTTCACGAGCACGCGAGCTAGATTCTTCAACCTCCCTCGACTCCTGGCCCGGACGGGTGCGCCGAGCACCACCGCGTCGGGAACA
>NZ_JBLROA010000281.1:0-240 GCF_047921505.1 Micromonospora sp. SL1-18
GTGGGGCCGGGTGGGGGAGGGTGCCCTGCGTCGCCTGGGCGCGGGGCGTGAGGTGTGATGCCGGGTGGGGCCGGTCTTCGACCGATCCTCCCGGCTGGCCTTGCAGGTGGTGGGGGTGACAACGGCTGCGGCCTCGAGCTGGTCCACCACCGAGCGGATCACCATGGCACCGGTGGTCTTGTCGGTGACGGTCTTGGCTTGATGGGTGAGGCCGCGGGCGGCGATGCGCCGCCAGGCACC
>NZ_JBLROA010000282.1:0-235 GCF_047921505.1 Micromonospora sp. SL1-18
TCAAGCCGACCCAGGCCGAGCCCACGCCGGAACCGGTCGCCCTGGTCCCGGTCGAGCCTGCCCGCCCGACCCCGGTCGTGCCGGTGCCGCAGGCCGCGTTCGTCCGCCGCAACGGCACCCCGCTAACCCGGGAGGTGACCCGATGAGCAACGCCGACAGCCACAGCCGCGTCTACGCCGAAACCCTCGGCCGTATCGGGGCCATCGTCGCCGTCGACATGGACAACGTCCTGCCC
>NZ_JBLROA010000283.1:0-235 GCF_047921505.1 Micromonospora sp. SL1-18
GGAGGCGTACCGGCAGTCGACGGAGCGGGTCGGGCGGTATTCGAAGGAGGACTGGCTGCGGAACAAGGCGGAGAACGAGGACTGGGGTCGGCGGTTCGCCGAGCTGATGGCCTCGGGTGCCCCGGCCGACTCGCCGGAGGCGATGGCGCTGGCCGAGGAGCACCGGCAGTTGATCAGCCGCTGGTTCTACGACTGCTCGTACGAGATGCAGACCGGGCTGGCGGACATGTACATC
>NZ_JBLROA010000284.1:0-235 GCF_047921505.1 Micromonospora sp. SL1-18
CGACGCGTACCGGCAGTCGACGGAGCGGGTCGCCCGCTACAGCAAGGAGGACTGGCTGCGTAACCGGGCGGCGAACGAGGACTGGGGCCGGCGGTTCGCCGAGCTGATGGCCTCGGGCGCTTCGGCGGACAGCCCGGAGGCTATGGCGCTGGCCGAGGAGCACCGGCAGTTGATCACTGGGTGGTTCTATGACTGCTCGTACGAGATCCACACCGGGCTGGCGGACATGTACGTG
>NZ_JBLROA010000285.1:0-235 GCF_047921505.1 Micromonospora sp. SL1-18
GGAGCGCCTCCCCGTCATGGCGATGACCGCGACCGCGAAAGGCACCATCGCCGAGCCTGGCGTCAACGTGCGGCAGAAGGCCGGGCTGAACCGGGCGATCCTCGACAAGGGCTGGGGGCTGTTCGAGACGGCCCTGGCCAACCGGGCACGTGTCACCGGCACCCGGATCGCTCGGGTGCCAGCCGCGTTCACGTCCCAGCGGTGCGGCCGCTGCGGGTACACCGATCGGGACAAT
>NZ_JBLROA010000286.1:0-233 GCF_047921505.1 Micromonospora sp. SL1-18
GGGCGGACGAGCTTGGCGAGGGGGTCACCGCGGAACAGGTGCAGCAGCACCACGTCGGGCCGGTTGCTGGGGGTGGCCTTCACCTGGCGGACACCGAAGGTGTGGGCCAACCTCTCGGCGACGCGGCCGAAGTCGTCGGGGATCTGCCCGGTGACCATCCGCACCGTCACCACGTCGACGCCGGCACCGCAGCGGACCGTCTTGAGGACGGGCAGGACGGTGTGCCGGTCGAA
>NZ_JBLROA010000287.1:0-230 GCF_047921505.1 Micromonospora sp. SL1-18
GCCACGCTGGTGGTGGCCCACAAGGACCGGCTGGCCCGTTTCGGCTTCGACTTGCTGGAGCATGTGGCCGCCCGCGGCGGCTGCGAGATCGTCGTGGCCAATCAGGAGGCCCTGCCTCCCCAGCGGGAGTTGGTCGAGGACCTCCTGGCCATCGTAGGTAGCTTTTCGTGTCGGCTGGACGGGCTGCGGCGTTACGAGAGGGAACTCGAAGGGGCGGTCCTGACCGTTGG
>NZ_JBLROA010000288.1:0-229 GCF_047921505.1 Micromonospora sp. SL1-18
GCTCCCCGTGCCGGCCGTGCCCGAGTTCATCGCCCTCCCAGTCGGCCGTCGAGAGGACGGCGACGGCTACGACCTGCGCCTGTTCGGCACTCAAGTCCTGGTCGTGGGCGCCACCGGTTCCGGGAAGGGCTCTGTGATTTGGTCCGTGGTCCGCTCGCTGGCCGCCGGGGTCGCCTCCGGGCTCGTGCAGATCTGGGGCCTGGACCCGAAGGGCGGTATGGAACTCGGC
>NZ_JBLROA010000289.1:0-229 GCF_047921505.1 Micromonospora sp. SL1-18
CCCGAGTTCCATACCGCCCTTCGGGTCCAGGCCCCAGATCTGCACGAGCCCGGAAGTGACCCCGGCGGCGAGGGACCGGACCACGGACCAGATCACCGAACCCTTCCCGGAACCGGTGGCGCCCACGACCAGGACTTGAGTGCCGAACAGGCGCAGGTCGTAGCCGTCGCCGTCTTCCCGCCGGCCCACAGGCAGGGCGGTGAACTCCGGCACGGCCGGCACGGGCAGG
>NZ_JBLROA010000290.1:0-229 GCF_047921505.1 Micromonospora sp. SL1-18
TGCTCGCCGTGGAGTTGTAGGTGTAGGAGCCGCTCAGCGGCTGGTTCCGCTGATCGATGCGGTCCAGACCCCACGACGGCGGGTTGGTCTGGGTAGCGGTGATGGTGAACACGCCGTCCTGCTGCACGTATGCCACTCGCGGGTCCGCGGCGAGCCGGCGTGCCTGCCGCTCCGACATGCGGCCGGCAAAGCCCTGCAGCGCGCTGCGGTACTTGTGGGTCACCGACGC
>NZ_JBLROA010000291.1:0-228 GCF_047921505.1 Micromonospora sp. SL1-18
TCCGAGGAGCGGATGCGGCAGTTCATCGCCGACGCCTCGCACGAGCTGCGCACCCCGCTGACCACCATCCGGGGCTTCGCGGAGCTTTACCGGCAGGGCGCGGCCCGGCAGCCCGAGCAGACCGCCGGCCTGCTGCGCCGGATCGAGGACGAGGCGGCCCGGATGGGGCTGCTGGTGGAAGACCTGCTGCTGCTCGCCCGGATGGACCGGGAACGGCCGATCGCGCTG
>NZ_JBLROA010000292.1:0-227 GCF_047921505.1 Micromonospora sp. SL1-18
TGCAGCAGACCCTGCGGGACCTGGAGGCGGCGTGCAAGGCTCATGGGACGTGGAAGGTGCGGTGGCGGTCCAAGGCACGCACTGCTGCGTCGTTCCGGTTCCCCGATCCGAAGCACATCGCGGTTCGTCGGCTGAGTCGCCGGTGGGGTGAGGTGCGGCTGCCGAAGTTCGGGCCGGTCCGGTTCCGCTGGACCCGACCGTTGGGTGGCGCGATCCGCAACGCCACG
>NZ_JBLROA010000293.1:0-226 GCF_047921505.1 Micromonospora sp. SL1-18
CGGGGTCGGTGGTTCGTGGCCTTCCAGGTCGAGATCCAGCGCGCCACCGACCGCACCCCGGCCCGCCCGGACGTGGTAGCGGGGGTGGGCCTGGGCGTGAAATGCCTCGCGGTGATCGCCGACAACCGGGGCGCAGTGCGGTTCGTGCCGAACCCGGCACACTACGACGCCGCGCTCAAGCACCTCAAACGGCTCTCCCGCCGGGTGGCCCGCCGTCAGGGGCCGG
>NZ_JBLROA010000294.1:0-225 GCF_047921505.1 Micromonospora sp. SL1-18
TCAGGAGACGTTGACCGCGGTGTCGTCAACCACGAAGGAGGTCTGGTACAGGACGTCCTCGGCGGCGGTGAACTTCAGGGTGACGGTCTGACCGGCGTACGCCGCCAGCGAGAACGACTTCTGGCTGTACCCGGCGGCCTTGTTCAGGTTCGAGTAGGTCGCCAGGGTCGCCAGCACCGTCCCGGCGGAGTTGAGCACCTGCACCTTCAACGTGTCGTACGCGTA
>NZ_JBLROA010000295.1:0-224 GCF_047921505.1 Micromonospora sp. SL1-18
GTCGTCGGAGTTCCAGCCCGACGTGATGTTCACGCCCGGAGCGAACAGGTCGACGCAGGTGCCGTAGTTCGCCCACGACGCCTTCTTGTCGGTGTTGTCGGTCGCCGAGACCGTGATCGCCTCGGGCACCCGCGCCGGCGACGACTTGCACGCGTCCTGCGCCATGCCGAGGAAGTTGCCGTTGCCTGCCGCGATCGCGTAGGTCACGCCCGCCGCGATCGACC
>NZ_JBLROA010000296.1:0-221 GCF_047921505.1 Micromonospora sp. SL1-18
TCCACGACCCGTACGGTCTGCCGGTCCAGGTCGCTCTTCTGCTCGCTGGAGGAGACGCGGCAGTAGGCGACCACGCGGCCGGTCGCAGGCCGCGCCTCTTGCACGATCCACGTCCCAGACGGCACCTGACGGACAGGAAGGGCATCTTGCCGTCCTTCACCCACCGCCAAGCCGTCTGATAGGTCACGCCCTGCTCGCGAGCCCAGTCTGACAGCTTCACA
>NZ_JBLROA010000297.1:0-219 GCF_047921505.1 Micromonospora sp. SL1-18
GCCATCCTCGTCGAAGCCGCCTTCGCCGCATCCCGCACCCGCACCCGCATCGGGGCACGGTTCCACCGGCTGCACCGCCGCTTCGGCGGCCGGGCAAACAAGACCGCCGCCAAGAGAGCGGCGTTCGCCGTCGCCCATACCCTCATCAAGGTCATCTGGACCGTCCTGGCCACCGGACAGACCTACACCGACCTCGGCCACGACTACTACACCCGCAAC
>NZ_JBLROA010000298.1:0-217 GCF_047921505.1 Micromonospora sp. SL1-18
ATCGAACCTGACCGTGGCCGACAAGATACGGGCGGTGCCGTTGCCGATACGGCGTTCCAGCTTGCGGGTGGACTCGTGGGTACGGATCATCCCGAGCCGTGGCAGCGTGACGTGCCGCCGGTCCGCCTCCACCCGGATGGCGCCGGTGGTGAACCGGCACGCCAGCCGAGCCTTGTGCTTCGACTTCCGCCGCGGCATCCCCACCCGCTTGCCCTCA
>NZ_JBLROA010000299.1:0-214 GCF_047921505.1 Micromonospora sp. SL1-18
GCGGCGTCCTGCCGCATCTGGGCCACATCGGCCCAGCCCAGATGCGCCGGACGATCCCCGTTCCCGTGGAAATACTCAACCTTGATCGAATACGACCGGCCGGCCTCAAGGGCGACCGATCCCCACTTGGCGTCAGGAAGCCCGTGGCAGCAGCCGCGCCCGTCATCCCAGTTGTCGACGACCAGCTTGCCGTCGATGTAAAGCCGCGATCCGT
>NZ_JBLROA010000300.1:0-209 GCF_047921505.1 Micromonospora sp. SL1-18
CGGGTGTCACGGCGGGCGTGGTGGAGCAGCATGAGGGCGAGCAGCCCTGCCACCTCGGGGTGGTCGATCGCGGCGGCGAGTTGCCGGGTGAGCCGGATGGCCTCGGCGGCGAGGTCGACGTCGCCGCAGTAGCCCTCGTTGAAGACCAGGTAGAGGACGCGCAGCACGGTGGCGACGTCGCCGGGCTGGTCGAACCGCACGGCGGAGAT
>NZ_JBLROA010000301.1:0-208 GCF_047921505.1 Micromonospora sp. SL1-18
CTTCGCCGGAAACGGCCTTGTCGGCGCTCTTCCCGCCCCTTTTATGTGTGTGCTGGTGGCGGGCCTGTCACGCGGCGGTCTCCTCGCTTGCTGTCGCTGGATGTCGGGTGTCCGGGTGGTCGCCGTGGTCGTGATCGGTGAGGATGATCTTCTTGCCGGACACGGCTTCGAGTTGGGCGATCAGCCGCCGGGTGTGGGCTTGCGTTCC
>NZ_JBLROA010000302.1:0-204 GCF_047921505.1 Micromonospora sp. SL1-18
CCGTGGCCGGCGGCGAGGGCTGCCACCCGGTCGGCTGTCCCGTCCTTGAGCACCACGATGTAGCTGCCCGCTACCGGCGCCCCGACTGCGACCCTGATCGCGCCCTCCGCCGGAGCGGCGCTCGCTGCTGTGCCAACGCCGACGGCGGCGGCCGAAACCACCGCGACGAACCCGACTGCCAGGAACCTCCTGGCAGGTACGGAA
>NZ_JBLROA010000303.1:0-204 GCF_047921505.1 Micromonospora sp. SL1-18
CGCGACTTCGCGGCCCGGCTTGAGGGGACCGGCGAGTTCGTCGACGGTCAGGCGCTCGCCCCCGAGGGGACATTTGTCCGGTACGACGGTGAGGGGCGTCCGCCGGTCACCGACGGCCCGTTCGCCGAGACCAAGGACCTCATCGCCGGTTGGATGGTGATCGACGTCGACAGCTACGAGCGTGCCGTCGAGCTGGCCGGGGAA
>NZ_JBLROA010000304.1:0-204 GCF_047921505.1 Micromonospora sp. SL1-18
GGCGACTTCGCGGCCCGGCTTGAGGGGACCGGCGAGTTCGTCGACGGTCAGGCGCTCGCCCCCGAGGGGACGTTTGTCCGGTACGACGGTGAGGGGCGTCCGCCGGTCACCGATGGCCCGTTCGCCGAGACCAAGGACCTCATCGCCGGTTGGATGGTGATCGACGTCGACAGCTACGAGCGGGCCGTTGAGCTGGCCGGGGAG
>NZ_JBLROA010000305.1:0-201 GCF_047921505.1 Micromonospora sp. SL1-18
ATGTGCTGACCAGGCTGATTCACCATGACCGGGACGGAGTACAGCGCGTAGGGCTGACCATCGAGGGAGTACTCGACACGCTCGACACCCGACTCCGCATCGGTGGCGGAGAGGGTGACCGTCGCACCACCCACGTACGCCCCGTTCGCATCCTTCTCACCGGTCACCGTCGCGGTGACCGTCGGCGGGGTCGTGTCCTTT
>NZ_JBLROA010000306.1:0-200 GCF_047921505.1 Micromonospora sp. SL1-18
AGGGTGGTCGTCTCGGCACTGTCGATGTGCAGCCAGAAGCTGAAGTTGTACGACGTGCACCCGGACGGCAGACTCACCGCCTGGGACAGCGTGTCGGTGTGCGTGGTGCCGTAGCCGTCCATCCAGGCGTTCCAGGTGCCGCCGTGGGTCGGCTGGCCGGAGGCGCCGTACTGACCGATGACACCCGAGGTCGACGACCA